>CAXTNZ010000311.1:0-7545 GCA_964245695.1 uncultured bacterium
TAACCCCGCCCGTACTGGGGAGTGGGGGGAGTATTTTCAATTTTGAATTTTGCGGAGCGAATTTTGAATTGATTGTCCTCTTCAATCGCCCTTAGGTAAATAAAATTTTCATCCACCAATTGTCCATCTTGGAAGGGACGCAACAGGCAAACATCTACTTGCAGCATATGACCCACAGTATCCACAATTGCTTGCAGAATTTGCCGGGAATCTAAGCCGCTGCGAATCGTATTTGTGACGATGTTCAGCAGCGATTCCTGGCGGAGTGTGCGGGTAAGTTCGCGGGTGCGGGTTTTGAGGACGTTGTGGGTATCCAAAGCTTGGCGTACCACTGCTTTGAGTTCCTCTGCCTCCCACGGTTTGGTGACATATTTGAATACCTTACCAGCATTGATCGCTTCCACCAGGTCTTTGACATCGGTGTAGCCAGTTAAGATAATCCGGATGATATCTGGATATTGAGTCGCTGTTAGGCTCAAAAATTCTGTACCGCTCATCATTGGCATCCGCTGATCGGAGATGATCACAGAAACCTCTTTCTCTCGCGCCAGCAAATCCAGTGCCGCAGGACCAGAGGATGCCCTTAGCACCTTATAGTCGCTAGAGAAGGTGCGGTAAAGCAAGTCAAGGTGGTCTGGTTCGTCATCGACAACCAAAATTTTCGGCTTACTGTTTGATTGAGATTTCATGCACCGCTTTCCTGCTGCAACGGCAGTCGGTTAAAGAATAATCTGATCTATAAGGAATGTTTCACAAGTCAGGTAAGAGCAGAGTATTTCGACTTTATAGGCTGTTTGGCTACATGACTGCTGAGTGGAAAAGCGTTTCCTCACAGTAATTCGCCTCAATTGCTTGTGCCGATTGTCATTTGCTCTGATGCACCCCATCAAGGTTTCATGGTTATTATTGTTACAGAATAGATGCTTGCTTGCCAAATCTTCCTTCACATGCTTGAAGAACTGTCCAATTAATACTATATACAAAGCTTCAAGCTGGCTTAACAATCCGTCCGCATCTGCATATTCAGTTTTACCGCCGCAGTTGCGCTCACATTTGCAGGTAAATTTTATTTATGACAGTTACAGTATAATCAGCAATATTACATGAACACTATTTTAGTGCTTAGTATCCTATAGTACAAATAATTATTTCCCATTTAGCAATTATAACTATTAGTCAGACAAAGCCAGTGGCAGGGGTCTTGTTGCCCCAACCATAATTTTTCGCCTTCGTAACCCAATCCCTATAGCCGTTCTCTGTTGGGTGAAAAACAGCATCATATTGATGAGTCTGACTTTTGTTAGTTCCCAATGCCGCCAAGTTCTTAACAAAAATTAACTTTAATTGAAGACAAATACATATAAACCTAGTATTTAATAATCCTTACTCTGTCAATGCTTGAGCCGGGAAAATGGCAGGAGTTATGTGGCGATCGCCCGAATCACTGCCAAGGAATTCCTCTGGCAGTTGCCGCAGCCATAGCTTAGGATGATTGAGTTAGGTTATAGTTCTCAAAAATACACCCAGCGCGAATCTGACCAAAGGGCTTGTTTTTAGCTTTATGCACTTTTACTTTCTTCTAGCAAATGAAGCATTAACCCCAGACAAACTGGTTTTTTCCACTTTTAATTGACTACAGCGCAAATCTCAACGGCGCAAAGCTTTACCTTTGAACCGCAACTGCATTGCCCGAACCTAAAGTGCTGTGTTGTTTGTACGACTGAACGAGAGCGATCGCTTCTTTTAGAATGAATTAAGGGATGCGCCTGAACCTCATATACTAGGCGAAATTGAAATCTCGCGGCAAGTTTAATGGTTAATAGCTCTCTCTAGTTTTCATACATGTTTGATGATGTTTTAGGATATTTGAGAAGATTTTCCTTGAATAAAATAAATACTAAACTAGCTTTGACACCCTGGTTTTTTCACCCATCCCACCAAGAGCCAGTCACAGCCGCCGCCGATAAAGCTTCTTGCCAATTCCAAATTCGTGCGGCTACACCTGCTGATTTGACTGATGTTGCCCAAATCATTACCGAAAGCTTTCACTCCCAAAATGGTATATGGGGATGGGCTTTCCCGTTACTACGTTTGGGTGTTTACGAAGACTTAAGG
This sequence comes from uncultured bacterium, assembly GCA_964245695.1. Classification (GTDB taxonomy): domain Bacteria; phylum Cyanobacteriota; class Cyanobacteriia; order Cyanobacteriales; family Nostocaceae; genus Hassallia. The sequence continues at coordinate 2,116 of CAXTNZ010000311.1, forward strand.
CATCGTCTAGCAACAAGTGCGCCCCATCACGTTTGTTTAGTTGCCGTTGACACTACTGAATCGGCTAATAACTTAGTTGGAACTGTAGAACTGGGTGTGCGTTTTGGTGATTCTTGGAATCACGTTGGCAGGAGTTTTCCTTATTTGTCTAATTTAGCTGTTCACCCAAAATACCGTAGGCGGGGTGCTGCAAGAGAGTTGCTTAAAGCTTGTGAAAACGTTGCCCTTTCTTGGAAATTTCCGGATTTATACCTCCACGTTTTGGAAAATAACCATCAGGCACGGCAGCTTTATTTCCAGGCGGGATATCAGGTAAATAATGTCGAATCTAATTGGAATACATTTTTCTTCAAAGGCTCACGACAGATATTCTTGCATAAACTGACTCAACTATCTGAATTTTTTGAATGTAAATTATCGCCGAGAGCGCCCAAATCAGAGCGCCCAATAACTTGATTAAGCATTCAGCCAATTTCTGGCATATCTACTTACTTTTGCCGGAATTTCTGCTTTTAATTACAACAAATTACCTAATTTAATTCATTTGTATATTACTAAATAGCGATTTACTTATTTTAATAAAATTTATTATGGATTTTGTCGTTCACATCTGTACTTTTTTATGATTTAAGGTAATAATTTTTATCGAGATTTTTTGTTACGGATATAGTGATTAATAAAGTTTAAAAAATCTAATGTAAAAAATTGTTTATTTATATGAGATTAAGTGGAGATGATTATAAGATTTAAATAGTAAACATTTTCAAAAAGAAATAAATTAATTATTAGTGTGACATCAGTAAAACTATTATCAATTCCTCATCCTAACTTTTTATTGAATAAATTTATCTTTATAAAAACTTTAAAAAAAAACTCTTGTAGTTCAAGACAAATCAAGTTAAATCTCCTAAAATATGATTACTCGATTGCTGAACAATGCTAATTTAATTTTATCTTAGTTGCATCTACCAAAAAATATTGATAATTAAGATAAAGCCAAAAGTTTCATTTAACATCACATTCCCTGTTTAAGTGCAGACTACTACCAAATTAATTGAAAGTTTTAGAAAACATGGATAGCGAACAACGCCAACGCTATCAAACTGCTATGGTATCAACTTATTACCCTAACACCAGTTTCCTTGACTATCTTGTCATGCCAGATGGAACTGAGCAATCGCAAGGCTCGGATATCCTCACACAGATGCATAATGGAGAGGTCTTCATCGTCAACAGTCGTAGACGAAATGGGTTAATACTATTTAAACGCTATCATGCAGAGTTTGCAGGACCAGGGGCAGCAGTGGGAGGTGAAAGCGATCGCGATTGCCAAAGCTTGCTACCGATAGGTAATTTGTCTTTATTGCCTCCGGAATCATATGAGGAACGCCAAAAGGCTTACTTAATTAGACGACAGTGGATTCGGTTGATCAAGCAAATAACAGAAAACCCAGTTCCCCAGCCGCGAGTCCAAAAGATTCTCGATCAATTTGAACAATACTTTCCACCAGAAATTGTGGCTGAGTTGCCAGATACTGCCTTTGCCCTTTTAGTAGGTGTTCTGCCACAAACAGTACGAATAGTACGCCGTTTGGGCAGCGACGCGCACACGAAGTTTAACTAGTGAGTTAATTGCTAATATTAAAGATTTGTTAAAGTAGTTTGTAGCCGATTCAACGTGCGGACATTTTCCTCAGGGGTTCCTACCGTAATTCGTAATCCTCCGCTAATGTGGCGCAAAAGAGTGCCGGCGGCTTTAAGTTTTTGGGTAAGACTTGTTAAATAATCGTCTTGTTGATTGAAGGTATTTGGTTTTAGTCGCACGTAAATAAAGTTAGCAGCGCTTTCGGCAACTTGTAATGATGGGTATTGAGATAAAGCGTCAATAAGTTTAGCTCGTTCAAAAAGCGTTTCGGGAATCGACTTCAGTAAGAGTTGGCGGTTTTGCAGAGCAATTAATGCCGCAGCGATAGAAACACTAGGGAGATTGTAAGGTAAGCGCACTTTTTCTAAGATAGTTATCAACTCAGGATGGGCGACGCAATAGCCAACACGATGAGCAGCCAAGCGGAAGGCTTTAGAAAATGTCCGCATCACCATCCAATTAGGGCGCTGTGCTAATTCAGCAACTAAGGTATTCTGGCTAAATTCAAAATAAGCTTCATCAATCACTACTAAAATGCGATCGCTCAAACTTCTTAACCATGCCAATTCTGCCGCAGTTAAAGCATTGGCTGTGGGAGAATTAGGATGAACGACGAAAATCACCCGAATCGGCGGATTTTGCGTTTCTTCTATAGCTTTATCAGCCGCTTGTAAATCAATTTCAAAATTCGCTTCATTTCTACCCACCGTCACAACCGGAATGCCCAAAGTTTGTGCTAAAATCCCGTACATCGAGAAAGTGGGATTAGCAACTAAAACCGAACCTTCTTTGCCGACACAACTGGCGATTAAGATTGAGCGAATTAGTTCATCTGAACCATTGCCAACCGAAATATTTGCAGCAGTGAAAAGAGATGGCGCGACATTAGCTGATTCATTTACATATTCAGCGATCGCATTCTTAAGTGTCTCATGTCCGCCATCAGGATAACGGTTCGTCTCAATTATTTGCTGATACTCCCAAGCTAGCTTTTCTTTTAACTCAGCTGGCAAATCATAAGGGCTTTCATTCGTATCTAGCCGATCCAACTGCGATGGTACTGGTTCTGCTGTACTACTACTAGGATGGGGTTTGTAAGCGCTAAATTTAGCTAAATCTGAGCGGATAAATGGCAGCATAATTAGTCAATAGTCAATAGTCAATAGTCAATAGTCAATAGTCAGGAGTCAATAGTCAATAGTCAGGAGTCTATGGACTGTAAACTTTGGACTATTGACTAAGAAAATTGGTTATATGAGAACTTCATATTTTACAGCTTTAAGGCAGCTGACAGAAGAGGCGAATTGCTTGCCAAATTTCTGCTGTGACATTACCTAAAGCGTGATCGCTCTTCAGTTCAATTAACTCTACCCAAGGACGTAAACGTGCAAAGTCGCGGCTAGCTTGTATGGGGATGACTTCATCTTGTTTTCCATGTAATATGAGGGTGGGTATAGGACGTTGCAGTTGTGACTCTTGATATTGATGCGCGTCTGTAACGAATTCGTATCTTAAAGGCAGCTTTTGCCCCTCCCCATAGTGGTAAACTTGCAGATATTTTTCTCGTTGCCAACGCTGCAATTCTTCATCTCCTAGCTTCGGCAACCAATGAGATAAAAACCCAAAAGCAGGTGCTAGCAGGACGAGGCGTTGCACTTGCGGATATTGCTGTCCCAAATGGGCAGCTGTTAAACCACCCAAACTCGAACCTATCAAAGTCACTGGTGCAGCATCTAAAGGAAATTCAGCGGCAACTTGTTTTAGCTGCCGCGTAATTGTTAAATGGGAAAAATCGCCCAAATTCAAATCGGGAATTTTCAACTTTGTCTGAATTTTGGCGAAGCGATCGCCTATATCCTGCGCTTTGGCAGAATTTGGACTGGAAGCAAAGCCGTGAAGGTAGATAAAACAATTCACTCATTCACTCATTAACTCATTGAAAGACGCGATGAAATCGCGTCTCTACAAAACTTACCGCATGGTGACGAATTCTTCTGCTGCTGAGGGATGGATACCGACGGTGGCGTCAAAATCTTTTTTGGTTGCGCCCATTTTGACAGCGATCGCCACACCTTGAATTATCTCAGCTGCGTTTTCTCCGACCATGTGCGCGCCCAGCACTTTATCGGTGTTGCCATCTACTACTAATTTCATCATGATTTTTTCTTGGGCACCAGTCAAACTGTGGAACATTGGGCGGAAGCGTGTGCGATAAATTTTTACTGCTTCTTCACCTAATTTTTCCTTAGCTTCTTCTTCAGTCAAGCCGACTGTAGCCGCTTCCGGTGTAGAAAATATAGCTGTGGGAATAGTGTCGTGACTGAATACGCGGCGGGTGTCGCCAAATTCACTATCTGCAAAGGCGCGACCTTCACCAATTGCTACCGGAGTTAGATTCATTCTGTCAGTGACATCACCGACGGCAAAGATATTTGGTTGGGAAGTTTGACTAAATTCATTGACAGCGATCGCCATCATATTGCTGTATCCCGGTCCTTCAATGTTACCTTTGACAAGATCAATTCCCGCATTTTCTAAACCCAATCCTTCTACATTGGGCATCCGACCGGTTGCGACTAAAAACACATCGGCAATTATCGGTTCTTGGTCTTCGCCTGATAAAGTCAGCTTTATCCCTTCCGGCACTTTCTCAACTGTTTCGATCACATTCTTCTTAATCAGTTGAATGCCGTGGTTTGTCATCCCCTCTTCAATGCCGGTGCGGATGTCATCATCAAACCCCTTCAAAATCTTGTCACCCCTGGTAATTTGTGTTACCTGGGAACCTAAACCGCGCATGATGCAAGCAAATTCCGTGCCGATGTAACCAGCGCCGATAATAACGATATGCTTCGGTTGCTGTTTGAGGTGAAAGATTTCGTTGGAAGTAATACCATATTCCATACCAGGTAAATCTGGTTTCACCGGACGCCCACCAACGGCGATTAAAATTTTCTCTGCCGTAACTTTGCGTCCATCAACTTCTACGGTGTGAGGATCTAGCAATTTACCACGAGCGGGAATTAAATCGACGCCGGCTTTTTCTAAAAAACCGATATGCAGTTGCGACAGCCTGCGGACTTCTTTATCTATAGAAGTAATGAAATGTTCCCAATCTAACTCTGCCTCACCAACCTTCCAGCCATAACCTGCGGCATCATGAAATAATGCCGGAAAGTGAGAGCCGTAAACCATGAGTTTTTTGGGAACACAACCGCGAATCACACAAGTACCGCCTACTAAATCATTTTCGGCGATCGCCACTTTTGCCCCGTAGCTAGCCGCCCGTTTGGAAGCCGCTAAACCACCAGAACCGGCACCAATGACAAACAGGTCGTAATCATACGTCATAAGAATTATGTTCCCTTGAAACTCTAAAACGACAGAGCTAATTGTTTCTCTATAACTATTGAAACAAAATTCATCTGTTGCCGTTAGCTGAGATTTCCGTCCCTAGATTTATGGCGGTAAGGCGATCGCTTCTGTTGAGAAGGTTATATCAATTTTCTGTAACAATGTGCTTAATTGCCCTCTGGCTCTTAAATGTAGTAAGGGCTTTAGCCCTTAAAGCAGTTGCAATTGAGCGGTAAACCGCTCACTACGAATAAGGAATATATTGTTTCAAGCTTGGAACACGAAATTTTGTGTTCCGAACTCGAAACTTGCAGCTTTTTGGGTAGAAGTACGGATGCATATTTTCGCAGTTGCTATTATAATTAACTGCTGAACTGGATAAAAAGTTAAAAGCAAAACAAAGCCTTACTCCCCAGTCCCCAGTCCCCAGT
>CAXTNZ010000312.1:0-7530 GCA_964245695.1 uncultured bacterium
TTCTTAACTTAGCTTCCCTGAGTCATTTTGTGCTTTTTAGTCTAAAGTCCAGTAAGAGGATGCGAGTCAAAGTCATAAAGTTTACTCTCGACCTCTCTCCAAACCTCTCTCCTACGTTCGCGCAGCGTGCCGTAGGCAGGAGAGAGGCTTTGAAACCCCCCTTCCCTCTCTTCGAGACGCTGCGCGAACGTAGGGAAGGGGGGCTAGGGGGGTTAGGTTGCGAGAGCTTTAATGTTTAATAGAATACTTTTCAAACATCCTCTAAAAGCAGTTAGGAAAAGATGCGATCGCACATTTTCTAAACCGGGTTTTTCAGGAATAAACCCGGTTTATTTTAGCTAGCTTTTAGCTAACGAAATGCAACTTACTTGCCACAACATCAATTACACGATGAGTTAGGGGAAGACTATCAATCACCATTCCCAGACACAATAGCATCATGTAGGAGATGGAATAGAGAAATAAATCTTTGGCTACAGCGCGCTCATCTGGATTGTGCAACAAGCGCCAAGCTTTGAGGATAAACAATCCCCCTAAACCAAGTGCGATCGCTCCGTAAACAATTCCCGTTGCGTGTAAGGGATAAACTAACAGCAGTGTAGTTGGCACCAAGATTAGCGTGTAGAACCAAATCTGCCGCACCGTCGCTTGATTGCCCGCTACCACTGGTAGCATTGGTATCCCTACTTTTGCGTAATCATCCCGAATCATCAACGCCAGTGCCCAGAAATGGGGCGGTGTCCAGACAAAGACAATCGCAAAAAGTAACCAAGCTACCCAACTTAAAGTTCCCGTGACAGCAGCCCAGCCAACCAGCGCCGGAATTGCCCCCGCAGCCCCACCAATGACAATATTTTGCGTGCTAGAGCGTTTTAGCCAGTGAGTGTAGACTAAAATGTAGAACACAATGCCAGACATGGCTAGCAGAGCGGCGAGTAGGTTGGCAAATACCGTCAGTAGACTGAAAGAAATCACAGCCAGAGCGATCGCAAAAATCAAAGCATCACGCGGCTGTATCCTACCCGAAGGCAAAGGACGATGGCGCGTGCGCTCCATGTCATAATCAATATCCCGGTCATAAATGCAATTAATCGTCTGGGCGCTAGCAGCTGCTAAAGTACCACCAGTCAAAGTTACTAGCAACAGCAAAGGATCTACTTTTCCCTCACCGGCAATCCACATACTTCCAGCCGTGGTAATCAACAGCAGCGGGATAATCCGAGGCTTCGTTAGCTGGTAGTAGCTTTGAATGACTTGTGGAAATGTTTGATGGTGCTTCGAGACATTAGTCTCAATCATGTTTGCCCTAATTCCTTATTTTTCAATAACTTATGTGCTGCCTTTGTGTGAGTCTGGCTTTTAAAGTCGAACAAAAAGACAGACTTTCAGCGCCCGCGTATCAAGTCCGCCTGACTGCATTTGACTTATAAATTCACTCCATCTGCTTGTGTATTTATAACAGTTGCCGTGACACCAGCTGAGTAGGCGTTAATATCACGACTAGAGCACCAGTCACGCAATGATAGAACCGTGAAAACCACCAAACTACCCAGCAAAGACGCTCCTATAACTTGGTGAAAAACCGTGAGTGGCTCGACTTGGAGATGTAACTTGAAAGTCGCCACTCCCAACAAAATTTGCAAAACCAGCAATCCAGCAGTTATCTTTGCCAGTTGTCGCAAAGCTGGATGCAGTGCTGGTGTACGCAATGAGAGAAATACTACTGCCAAAGTTGCTACTGTTGGCGGTACTACGCCACCGATATGGCTATACATAACAGCACAAAGTTGAGAACCGCCAAGGCATTGGTGTAGCGCCCAGCGAGACCCTACCAAAGCACCTAGCAAACTTTGTAAATAAACCAAAATAGCCGCAGTTAAACTTACCCAAGGTAACTTACCAACGGTTCCAGTTCCTTGGTATGGGGCGAGTGCCGTGCCAATGACCAGTAGGGTAGTGAAAAATAACAACGCCGTTGCCAAATGCGCGGTAACGATATCGAAGCGCAAAAGTTCAGTAACGGTGAGTCCTCCCAAGACACCTTGGAAGACAATTAAAAACAGCGAGAAAAGAGATGCCCAAGGAAGCCACCTTGGTAAAGAACGACGATGCCACCAGCTTAATGCAGCGAGTGCGATCGCGCTTACTCCAATCAACGAAGCATCCAACCTGTGAAACCACTCCAGAAAAACCTGGAAATTCATTTGTTTAGCTGGCACAAGTTCCCCGTAGCACAAAGGCCAGTCTGGGCAAGCGAGTCCAGCATTCATCACGCGGGTGGCACTGCCTATTGCCATCAAAATCAAGGTAGCTACGCACATTTTCCACACCAAGCGACGAATCATTTCCTTGGGTTTTTGCTGTTCTTGTGCCGCTTCATTTTGTTGTTCTAGGACAAATTCGCTCATGAATGATACCTTCTGCCAGCTCTTCTCTTCGTCAGCCTTGAAAATTCTATAATTTGTTAGTACCGATACACTTTGCCCGAAAGGCGGAATCCCCGTAGTTTTTAAGGCAGGAAACCGACCCTCAGACTTCTGTACTATACGCAATTGTCCTGCCCATCTCCACCCTAGCGTATAAACTAAAGTTCATTCATTAGCTCTGATTTATACTGTGAATGACCGAATCGACTTTTAGGCAAAACCTTTAGAGATTTTTTAAGTTGTTAAGATTTGGGAGATGACAATTACTCTTACTTTTCTAAATTATTTATTAAATTTTTCTATGTTTGGTTTACATCTCTCCTTGGCGATATCTCAAAAATGTCTTTTACTAGAAATGAGAAAAGCTCCTAAAAAAATTAATAAAAATTTCAGACCTTTAGACTAAATGTCTTATAGGCTGGACTACCGTAGTAAGTGAGCAGTTCTGTCCAAATTAGTAAAGTCATTAACTCTATCAACCGTGAAAATTCCAAGTTCGATCTGGACATTACTCATTGGCATCCTGCTGACACTGGTCAGTCTGTGGTACGGTCAAAACCACGGTCTGTTGCCTACAGCAGCTTCGGATGAAGCCGAGTTGGTGGATGGTCTGTTTAACACGATGATGACCGTCTCGACAGGTATATTTTTGCTCGTCGAGGGTATTTTGATTTATAGTGCCATTAAATACCGTCGTCGTCCTGGCGACAACGAAGACGGACCACCCGTCGAAGGCAACGTACCTTTAGAAATTCTTTGGACGGCGATCCCAGCAATTATCGTTCTCGGTATTTCGGTTTACAGCTTTGACGTGTACAACGAAATCGGAGGCTTTAATCCCCATGCCGTTCACGAAGCCCCGATTATGCAGCAGTCGATGACAATGCCTGGGGCAGCTATAGCCGCAACTTTAAACGATACCCCACCCAGCACAGAACCCAACCTCAATCAGCAGAAATCTGATGAGGCAATGCAAGACCCAGCTACAGCAGCAGTCCGCAATGCAGACCAAATTCCCCAAAAGCGAAATGCTCCCGGCTTAGGGATTGTTTCTCCCACCATTGGTCCGGCTGCCGACAAAGAAGGCAAACCACCTGCAATGGTAGTGAACGTTACAGGTATGCAGTACGCGTTCATTTTTACATATCCAGAAACTGGTGTTACCACCGGTGAACTCCACGTTCCCGTCGGACGCGAAGTGCAACTCAGCATGGCAGCAAACGATGTAATTCACGCTTTCTGGGTGCCAGAGTTTCGCCTCAAGCAAGATATAATTCCCGGTCGGCAAAGTGAAATTCGCTTTACACCGAAAAAAGAGGGTGATTATGACCTTATCTGTGCTGAACTTTGCGGTCCGTACCACGGTGCAATGAGAACACAAGTTATTGTGGAAAAGCAAGAAGCCTTTGATAACTGGGTACAAGAGCAACTTGTTGCAAGCACTGAAACACTAAATCAAGCCGTTGCTGTAAACCCTGCGGAACTATCCCCAGATAAATTTCTCGCTCCTTACACCAAGGACATGGGAATTCACCCAGAAATGATCCGTCACATTCACCATTAGTCAATAATCAATAGTCAAGAGTCAATGGTCAATAGTTAAGACAATAGTTAAGAATTTTGGACTTTGGACTTTGGACTTTGGACTTTGGACTCTTGACTTTGGACTTTGGACTTTGGACTTTGGACTTTGGACTTTGGACTTTTATGACACAAGCACAGTTGCAGGAAACTGCGAATACCCCTGCCTTAAATGAGGAACCGGGGAACAGAAAATGGCAAGACTACTTCGGCTTCAGCACCGACCATAAGGTAATTGGAATTCAATACCTGGTAACAACATTTGTTTTTTACTGTATTGGTGGGGTAATGGCTGACTTAGTTCGCACCGAACTACGAACGCCAGAAGTAGATTTTGTCACGCCAGAAGTTTACAACAGCCTATTTACGCTGCACGCCACGATCATGATTTTCTTGTGGATTGTGCCTGCGGGTGCGGGATTTGCAAACTTCTTGATCCCCTTGATGATTGGGGCAAAAGATATGGCATTCCCCCGGTTGAATGCTGTCGCCTTTTGGATGATTCCGCCAGCTGGTATATTGCTAATCAGCAGTTTAGTGGTAGGCGATGCACCAGATGCAGGTTGGACTTCCTACCCTCCCTTGAGCTTGGTTACAGGTCAGGTGGGTGAGGGAATATGGATTATGAGCGTCCTTTTGCTGGGGACATCTTCGATTTTGGGGGCAATTAATTTCCTTGTCACCCTGCTGAAGATGCGTATCCCTGGCATGGCTTTCAATCAAATGCCCTTGTTCTGCTGGGCAATGTTTTCTACTTCAGCACTGACTCTGGTATCAACACCAGTCCTAGCAGCGGGTTTGATTTTGTTGTCTTTTGACTTAATTGCCGGAACGACATTTTTTAACCCGACTGGGGGTGGCGATCCAGTTGTGTACCAGCACATGTTCTGGTTTTACTCGCACCCAGCGGTTTACATCATGATTTTGCCCTTTTTTGGGGCGATTTCTGAGGTGATCCCGGTTAATTCCCGCAAGCCGGTTTTTGGATATAAAGCGATCGCCTATTCCAGTCTCGCCATCAGCTTTTTGGGGCTAATCGTCTGGGCGCACCACATGTTTACCAGCGGTATCCCCGGTTGGTTACGGATGTTCTTCATGATCACCACTATGATCATCGCCGTACCCACTGGAATTAAAATTTTCAGCTGGTTAGCAACTATGTGGGGTGGCAAAATCCGCTTTACTACTGCTATGTTGTTCGCAATGGGCTTTGTTGGCACCTTTGTGATTGGCGGTATCAGTGGCGTAATGTTGGCGGCAGTGCCTTTTGATATTCACGTTCACGACACCTATTTTGTAGTGGCGCACTTGCACTACGTCCTCTTTGGTGGTAGTGTTCTCGGCATTTATTCCGCGATTTACCACTGGTTCCCGAAAATGACGGGGCGGATGCTCAACGAATTTTGGGGTAAGGTTCACTTTACTCTGACTATCGTCGGTCTGAATATGGCATTTTTACCCATGCACAAGCTGGGAATGATGGGCATGAACCGACGCGTTGCCCAGTACGATCCCAAATTTACGACTTTGAATGAAATTTGCACCTACGGTGCTTATATACTGGCGGTTTCCACATTCCCCTTCATCTTCAATGCGATTTGGAGTTGGATGTATGGTAAAAAAGCAGGTAACAATCCTTGGGATGCACTTACCTTAGAGTGGATGACGACCTCACCGCCAGCGATTGAGAATTTTGACGAACTTCCAGTATTGGCTACCGGACCCTACGACTACGGTTTGGAAAAAGCGAAAGAAGGTGTACCCCTAGACGATCCCAATCCAGTTTTGTCTGGCGGTCCTAACTCTGTATTACGCGCCGAACCAGATCCAACGGTTGCGGCTAATCCCGAAGACCGCAAATAAAGGATGAAGGCTCAAGGATGAAGTAGGAAAAATAATACTTCATCCTCTATCCTTCATACTTCATCCTTAATACTTTATCCTTTAGAAGATTCATGCAAAGTCAAACTATTGACCCAGCTAAAACTGCTCTTAACCATCACCACGCTGCGACAACAGAGGCTCATCACGAAGAACATCCAGACCATCGTCTGTTTGGGCTGATTGTCTTCCTTGTCGCTGAGGGGATGATTTTTCTAGGGTTGTTCGGAGCTTATCTGGCTTTTCGTGCTATTTTACCAGCGTGGCCCCCAGAAGGCACGCCAGAATTAGAATTGTTGCTCCCCGGAGTCAACACTGTGAATCTGATTGCTAGCAGTTTTGTTATGCACAATGCTGACACCGCCATTAAAAAGAACGATGCGCGGGGAATGCGAATTTGGTTAGGGATAACTGCGGCAATGGGTATTGTTTTCTTACTAGGTCAGGTATATGAATATACCCATCTCGAATTTGGTTTAACTACGAATTTGTTTGCCAGTGCATTTTACGTCTTGACTGGCTTCCACGGATTGCACGTTACTATCGGCGTTATCGCGATTCTTGCAGTATTGTGGCGATCGCGCACCAAGGATCACTACAATAGCGAAAAGCACTTTGGCATCGAAGCCGCCGAAATTTACTGGCACTTCGTTGACGTGATTTGGATTATCCTTTTCGGATTGATATATCTGCTTTAAGTACTAATTTGTGATTTTCGCTACATATAACTAAACCTCCATAATGGGGGTTTTTTATTTTTCAGCTTCCAGCATCACCAGTAGAACCTGAAATATGCAAGTAAACTGAAACTCATCCCTAAAAAAGTTAAGGATGCGATCGCCAAAATATCAGTAGGCTTTCCAGGGTAAGCGCATCTCAAAACCGTAACCTCAGACATTACAAATAACTTTCAAGGAGGAATGAAAGTTAAGTAGCGGCAAATGACAAGATTGTTGATCTCACCCCAATTCCGGAAAAATATTTCTAAGTTATAAGACTCACCATTAAAGTCAATATTGCCAATCCTCCTAAAATAGCTAAAACTTGAGTAGTTCTGTTACTTTTAGCGAGAACTTCTGAGTAAGATAGTTCATGATTCTGAATCAGTAATATGGAATGGGGATTAAATACAAAAGGGAATAAACGATTCAAAAGTAAGCGCAGAAAGAAGTTAAGACTCCATAATCGCTTCTGGAAAGGGTCTTGATTATATTGCCAAGGATAACTAATTTGTACTAAGCGGATTAAGGCTTTAATATCTGGTTGGCGTAAGCTTTCATAGCGAGGAAGTGCTTGAGAGAGATTATCTTGAGTTGCTGCCAAAATTTCATGGATTTGATAGACATCTTCTAAGGCAGAATTAACGCCTTGTCCAATGTCGGGAGGAAAACAATGAGCTGCATCTCCCAATAAAATTACCGCTGTTCCTTGGTTATCTTCAGGTTTTCCCCAAATTTGATATAACCCTGAACAATATTGAGGAATAGGAAATTTACCCCCATCACTAGATGCAAATCTGGCTATTTCTTCAGGAGAAATAATTTTTTCTAGGGGAAGCTGAGGAAATGCTTGTTTCAGGAATTGTTTAACTTCTTCTTTGGTTTCTAATTGCCAGATTTGATGATCTGGGTAGGTAATAATA
>CAXTNZ010000313.1:0-7516 GCA_964245695.1 uncultured bacterium
GCCAATTATTTTATATGGCACAGGTGACTTAATCTAAAAAGGCATCGTTTGAGGGGGAATTTGAAAGGCTGGCTGAATCTAAATACTTACCTTTCGCCTTGATCCCTCATGCTTTTTAGCTCAATATTGCTAGGTCTACGGTTTATAAATCATTGCCAAATATAACAGAAATATAAAAACTTCCTAAAGTTAATCTTTTCCTTGGGATCGCTATAACCTATATAAAATCAAGGTTTTACGGCTATTATAAGTATTTATATCTAGAAGCAAAATTAAAGGTAGAAATCAGCCCTAAACGGGATTTAAGATGAACCCAGATGAAACCCATTAAATTCTTAACTTCTGCCTGTCGATATTGTCGTCATTACAAGCCAGAAGGGCGTCGTGGCGGACTTTGCCAACAACTGGGAGCACCAGTTCTAGGAAGTTGGAAGGCTTGCTCTTTCGCGCTCCCACCCTTTGCACCTACCTGGGAAAGTTTGGAAGATGTTTGGAGTTTACCGGATGCAACACCAGTCTTGGCTTCTTCTAGTTCTTTGGCTTCTGATTTAGACAAAATTGCAGTTGCTCCTGTTGCCCAAACAGTTGTCTGCAAATCTGAACAGGCACAAGCTCAGGTAGTCCGAATTTAGGGGCTGATTATTACCGGAAAGAGCGAAAGCAGTCTGCCGAAAATAAATTTTGTTTTTAACATTTCTTGATCTGTAAAGAATTTTCACATCTTCAAAAATCGCATCTTTGCTCAAAGGTGCGATTTTTGAGTTTCTAAGGTAGCCAGGGAAAGTCGCGAAAATTTGGTGGACGCTTTTCCAGAAAAGCTTGTTTTCCTTCAGAACCTTCTTGTGTCATGTAATAAAGTAAAGTGGCATTACCTGCGAGTTCTTGCAAACCAGCTTGTCCATCACAATCAGCGTTGAATGCGGCTTTGAGACAGCGAATCGCGATCGGACTTTTTTCTAAAATCTCTTGTGCCCACTGAATGCCTTCTGCTTCTAGTTGTTCTATCGGTACGACACAATTAACTAAACCCATTTCCTCGGCTTGTTGTGCATTGTACTGGCGGCAGAGAAACCAAATTTCTCTGGCTTTTTTTTGTCCAACGATGCGGGCGAGATAACTTGCGCCAAAACCACCATCAAAACTTCCGACTTTCGGACCAGTCTGCCCGAAAATGGCGTTATCAGCGGCGATGGTGAGGTCACAAATTAAGTGTAAGACGTGTCCACCGCCGATCGCATATCCAGCTACCAAGGCAATTACTACTTTCGGCATCGAACGAATTAATCGTTGCAAATCCAGCACATTCAAGCGGGGTACACCATCATCGTCTACATAACCACCGTGTCCGCGCACACTTTGATCGCCGCCAGCACAGAAGGCGTATTTACCATCTGTGTGTGGTCCCGCGCCAGTAAATAGTACGACACCGATAGTGGTATCTTCACGAGCATCGGAAAAAGCATCGTAGAGTTCAAAGACGGTTTTGGGACGAAAAGCATTGCGTTTGTGGGGACGGTTGATGGTGATTTTCGCAATACCGTCGGCTTTGTGATAAAGAATATCTTCGTAGGTTTTGGCAGTTTCCCAGTTGATTTGCATAGCTGTGGAGTGCGTTGTGCTTGAGAATTTTATCGCAGTTGAAAGCACAAGCGATCGCGAGCGCTAAAGTTCTGGGGTAGGCGTAACGATAAACTGCATAATTTGATTTGAATTACATTTATTAAATAAAAGGTATAAATTAAAGGTTGCAAGTGTTCTTATACTCATCTCTCTTTATCACACATATAAGCTTTAAAAGCTTATTTAGTGGCAAAAATAGGTAAATTTAAGATTTAGGATACGCAATCAACACAAATCCTCTAATTTAATCAAATTATTTGCGGATTCCTCCTTATTTAAAAGGTAATTAACAATCGGGCAATAGTGACATTGATTTTCAGTAATTCAGTAAATAATATGAATTCGCAACAGATAGATCCAGCAGTTATTTCAGCGATCGCAGACTTTGAGAAATCCAACACACCCAGTGTTTGGTCGAGTTTAGATAAAAACCAAGTACTGACGGACATGCGATCGCGTGTTGCTGACCCGTTTCAAGTCAACCAAGGTGGACAGCCATTTTGCGGACCCGCGTCCATTTTGTTTGAACTAATTCGCAAACAGCCACTACATTATGTGCAAATTTGCCGCAGTATATTTGAAACTGGCGGTTTTCAAGGACACACCAGACGCATTCAAGCATCCCAGACACTTGTTAAAAGTCGAGGTAGACTGCGGCTGAGTCAAGCTGATTGGATGGTTTTGGCAACATTACGGGAAGCAGAAAACTTGATTTTCAATATTGAAGCCGATTCGCCTGATATCATCCGGAATTTGTCTGGGATGACGAAATCTTGGGAGATGAAAGGCTGGACGCGGGAAGTACTAGGTTATCGTCAAGTTAAGTATATCCATACATATATATTTGGCGAATACGAGGCTTTGAATGAAGCATCGGCTGTGATTGACTCTGGTGGCGTAGCATTTGCTTTGATTACCGCCTCCGGTTTGCTAGGCGGCAAAAAGCCGTTTTTACCTTACCCCAATCATTGGATTACGATTTTGGGGAATATTTCGTTTCAAGGCGGTTCCTGGTTTGAACAAGAAAGCGGACGCGTCAGCATGGATATTTACTCTTGGGCGAAAAAATTTCACATAGACCTTGATGAAAGACCTTTTGAGGATTATTTCTGGGGAGTTGTCATGGGTTCGATTAGCTAAATTTATAAAGCTATTATATTGGTCAATTATTTAGGTAAATATAACAATATATAACCGAATAACTTTAAATGTAATTTGTGTAATTATACAAAAAATAAAAGCAAATATTTTTTATTAGTGAAAATTCTGTCTATCATCTGTGCCTTTAGAAAAGCACATGCCAAAATAAAATGATAGAAACACAATATTTTGCCAGTAATTTGATTAATAAAAAAATCGGATTTTACAAAAGTAATTAATTTTACCAAAAATAGTATTTACATTGCTTGAATGGTTCGTTGTTTATATCTGCTAAGTAGAAGGCAGAAGACAAACGAATATTTTTGTATGCTTTTTCTGAAAGAAGCATTTTACGTAACTTAATTATTAGAAAATTGGGAATGTTTATGCGCCAGCGCCTGGGTACTAAAAAAGGCAACTTTCAATTTTAGACTCCTACAAAAATCATGCTGTTCACGGCATTTATCGCACTACTACCGACTTCTGGCTTTTGTACTGCTTCCCTAATACTTTCCTACGTAAATTCAACATCTACAGCCGCCGTCAGCTACCCGACATCGATTCCTTGGCTCACTGAAAAATCTCAATGTCAGCATACAGGTAGAACTTGGCGTGATAACAAGTGTTGGGATTATGAACACAATCCTATGTTTTGATAACGCTTTATTCAGGTTTTCGCTTTTTGTTGTATCCAATGTGCTGGTGCTTCTGTGATTGTCAGGTTAACTGATAATTCATAATTACCCCACGCATGAATGCGCTTAAAGCGAAAAATATTGAGGAGATGCTTTTTTATTTTCCATTGCTTTAATTGAGGGACTTGCAACAAAAAATTTATGTCCGCATGAATTACTAATTATTAATTATTCGGTCAGGTAGGATATTTGTGCAGCTTTAGCACGCTTGAGTGTAGAGGAATAAAGTTTATCTAAAAATAAGATGCACCCAAATGACCAATTGATGCTAAGACAACTTAGACAGATTGCCGCCAATGTGTTGGTACTTCTACATTATCTGGCAGACGAGTTGTGCGATCGCCTAGCGCTGCTCTAATCTGCTGTGGGTCTAAATTTTTCGCCCCTGTCAAAATTGCCCCTTCTAATTTGACATCGCCAAGATTCGCCCCAAAAAGGTTGGCTCCCATCAGGTTTGCCTCAGAAAGGTTAGCTTCATAGAGGATTGCTCTTTGCAAATTGGCTCCCATCAAATTTGCCCTATACAAATCGGCTTCGGTCAAGCTAGCCTCAGAGAAGTTGGCAAATAAAGCCTCTGTGTGTTGTAGTTTGGCTGCATTCAAATTTGCCCCAGAAAGATTGGCTCCATTCAAATTTGACCCCTGCAAGTTAGCTCCAATCAAACCAGTAAGACGCAAGTTGGCTTTACCAAACTTTGCCCCTTGCAAGTTGGCTAAAAACAGCTTTGCCTCACAAAGGTTAGCAACTTTCAGAGTTGCGTGCTGCAAGTTGGCTTTATAGAGGTTTGCACCAGAGAGATTGGCTGCACGCAAACTTGCCCCAGAGAGGTTGGCTGCACGCATGTTTGCACCACACAGCTTCACTCGATTGAGATTAGCTCCAGAAAGGTTGGCTGCACGCAGACTGCATGATTGTAAGTTGGCTTCATAAAAAATTGAACCACAGAGTTTGGCTCCATCCAATTCTGTGCGAGACAAATCAGCATTACGCAAGTCTGCGCCGCAGAGGTCAGATCCACTCAAATCAGCTCCCGAAAAATTTGCCCCACGCAGGTCTGCGCGTCTGATATAAGTATTACGTAAATCAATTTTCTGATTTACTGGGTCTTTCTGTAAATCCCGCCTAGCGATAACCGTTAGAGCTACTTGAATATCTGTGCGAACTTTTGGTAATTCATCTTGCCAGTTAATGTCGAAGAACTTTTCACGACGCGCCTCGCGGCTGTATTTGCCAAAAGAAAGAGCTTCTGAGTCTTCCTCGATTTGTTGCTCTTGTTTCACCTTGATGGGAGCATTCTCACGCACAAAAGCTGTGAGAATTTCCATAATTGTCCAGTGTTCTTTGGGAAAATCTTGAGAGAGTCGTTCTAAAGCATAAATTGCGCCTGTTCGCGTTTCCACTTTGTCATGCCCAAGCTGTTCAATTGCCGCCATAAAGCGTTCTGCAAGCAGCCTATCTTGATTTAGTTTGGCATTTTGAATTTGAATTTCAATGCTTTTATCGGCAGCGATCGCACTTTTTTCTAAAGCTTCTGCACGCTTTGCTGCATAGTAAGCATTAATCATTCCTGCCAGTCCTAAAAAAATTATTGCCGAAGTTGTTAATGTTTGGTTTCTGTTTTCTATTTGCTGCTGATCTGACACTTTCTCATTATAAGAAAATGCCAATAAAATTAGACTCAATGAGACAGTGAATATAACTGATATGCCTATCAACCAATTCAAGAAAGTGTCTGTCTTCTTAGCAGACATGGCAAATTTATTCCTCGCTACCTAGAATTTTTACTGAGATTGTTGGAAAAAAGAGTATAGCATTTATCTCGAAATTGCAATATGCTACCCCTAGCTCAATTGATGTTGCTGTTGCTTTCCTCGGATTGCATCGAAACTATCCAGTAGAACAGTTCCAGAGGCGATCGCAACTCACCAGACATCAGAGTGCGTTGATTTCATCTGCTGTAATTCCAGGTATTTGGCTTCTCTGGTGTCTGCTTCGTATAGGTTGACATCCCAGAATGCCTGCTCCAGGTTAGCGCCATTGACATTTGCCCCGCTCATGTCAGTCTTACTTAAATTAAGTAGCTGATTTTCTGGTTCTTTTTTTACATCTCTCCTCGCAATAACCGTTAGGGCTGCTTGAATATCTGCACGAATTTTGGACGATAAGTTGCTCTTTCGCTCTTCTTCGGGCATATAAGCAGCATTATTTCGCACAAAAATCTTCAGCGTTTCTATGATTTGCCAATGGTCTTGTGGATAATCCTTGGCGATTTGCTCTAAATCATATGCATCCAGACTGCTTTCCATATTTTTATTTCCCATCTGTTCCATTGATTGATATTTCACCGCTTTAGTTGAGCAACTTCTGTTGATTTTGTTTGATTCTTTTTTGGTTAACAAGCCTCTAAAGGAGGAGTTTCTTTAACAAGCTCTTCTTGGTAAAATACCTAGTTTTGGCAGCATAATAAGCATTAATATTTACTATGAATCCACCTAATATTTTGGCAGCAGTTGTTGATAATTTATGCTATTATTTAAATCAAAAGTTAAGAAATATTTAATTTAAATATAATTTTTTATAACTATCAACCACTTACTTTATCCGTTGGTTCCGAAGTTATGACTGATAGAAGCTTACCTTGAAGGTAACTTCCTCGCTAGAATCGGACAAAGCGAAAGCATTTGCTTTACTTGACTACATGCAGCAAAATACACAGCCGATTGTCAAAGATTTAGTGCTGATTGGTGGCGGTCACAGCCATGCAATTGTGCTGAGAATGTTTGGTATGAAATTGTTAACCGGAGTACGTTTAACGTTGATTACCGAAGCTTCAGATACACCCTACTCTGGAATGCTACCTGGACACATTGCTGGTTTCTACAGCCATGATGAATGTCACATCGACTTGCGATGTTTAGCTCAATTTGCTCAAGCACAATTATATATTGACCGAGTTGTTGGTCTTGACTTGGAGAAAAATAAAGTTCTTTGTGCTAACCGTCCTCCCGTATCTTTCGATGTGGTGTCAATTGATATTGGCAGCACTCCTGCCACCATATCTGTATCAGGTGCAGCAGAATATACCATTCCGGCTAAACCTGTGTCGCAACTACTAGAATATTGGTATCAGTTAATTGAGGATGTAACTGAAAATCCTCAAGAATTGATCAGGATTGCAGTAGTGGGTGGAGGCGCTGGAGGTGCGGAATTAGCGCTGTCGATGCAAGCTAATTTATTAAAGACTAGAAACTCGCAACTAGAAATTGGGGATTGGAAGAAGAATTTTCCTAATCCGGAAATTCATTTATTTCAGCGTGATACGGAACTGATGCCTCATTATCATAAATCGGTGCGGCAGCAAATTAAACAACTTTTGATTAAGCGAGGGATGCGGCTGCATTTAGGGGAAACTGTGTGTAAAGTCGCACTGAATCATCTTACCCCTAACACCTTTTCGCCAGCGGATAAGGGGAATGGAAAAGGACTTGAGATTAAATGTGAATCTGGGTTGAGAGTAGAGTGCGATCGCGTGATTTGGGTAACGCAAGCATCAGCACCGCGATGGTTAAAAACAACAGGATTGGCGACTGATGAGCAAGGCTTTATTTTAGTTAACGATACATTACAATCGCTAACGCACCCATACGTATTTGCCGCTGGTGATATTGCCACAATGGTAAATCATCCGCGTCCCAAAGCTGGGGTATTTGCGGTTCGCCAAGGTAAACCTTTATTTGAGAACTTGCAGCGGATTTTATTAGGAAAATCACTTAAACCTTACAAACCGCAGAAACAATATTTAAGTTTAATTGGTACAGGTGATGGAAGTGCGATCGCTACACGAGGTTTTTTCACTTCGCCACCGCTTAAACTATTGTGGCATCTCAAAGACTGGATTGATCGTCGATTTATGCAACGCTTTAGCCAGGAACTAGGGACTAGGGACTGGGGACTAGGGATAACGAGGAATTTGCAGAATCTTTCTCTTTCATCTCCCTCATCTCCCCCCACTCCCGTACAGACGCGATTAATCGCGTCTCCCGTACAGACGCGATTAATCG
>CAXTNZ010000314.1:0-5093 GCA_964245695.1 uncultured bacterium
AGGTAATTAATTTGTCTCCCGAAGCTCCCGAAGCTCCTCCACTCCCCCACTCCCGCGATGACATTCCCTACGCACCAGACGAACCAGAAGGATTACACGTAGGAGCGGAGTCCCCCCGCCCAGGGTCTTCCCGCCCAGAATTGAAAAAATATCCATATGTGCGCGGAAGTGGTAAAATAGGTGCGATTCTCGCTTGCTTTCAAATGTTGAGCAAGCAGTTAGGTTTGCCTTTTCGTCGCGAAGTTTTGCGTAAGGTTTTGCAAAATCAGGAACGACGAACAGGTTCGCTATCGTTACAGCAATGTGGGGCGATCGCTGAATCACTCGGTTTAAATGCTCAACTTATTAGTTTACCAGTCAGCGCCGTGGGACGACTTCAAGCACCGGCGATCGTTCAATGGCAAGATAGTTTTGCCCTACTTTACGAAATCAATCAACAGGCGATCGTTGTTGGAATTCCCGAAGTCGGAGTTTTACGCCAAAAAACCGCAGATGTTGCCAGTATCCTGCTACAATCGGCAACCAAGCCAGAGGAATCTCAAAAAGAAGCTGTTCCAGTTTTGCTGCTGCAACAAACTAGATACACACCGCAGCAAAAGTTTGGTTTGAATTGGTTTTTACCTTCTTTATACAAATATCGTCAAGTACTAGTAGAGGTATTTATTGCCTCTTTCTTTGTGCAGTTGTTTGGGTTAGCAAATCCGTTGATGACCCAAGTTATTATCGACAAAGTTTTGGTACAAAATAGTGCCGATACGTTGCAAGTATTGGGCGTTTTTCTGATAGTAATTGCTGTATTTGAGGCAGTGCTTACCAGTATTCGTACTTTCTTGTTCGTCGATACCACCAACCGCATTGACTTAGCGCTGGGTTCAGAAATTATTGACCATTTGCTACGTTTACCTTTACGATACTTTGAGCGGCGACCCGTGGGTGAGTTATCAACGCGGGTGAACGAGTTGGAGAACATTCGCCAATTCTTAACCGGAACAGCTTTGACAGTTGTGCTAGATGCGGTGTTTTCCGTCATCTACATTGTGGTAATGTTTATCTACAGTTGGCTGCTGAGTTTAGTAGCACTCTCCACATTACCGTTATTCGTACTACTGACAACAGTGGTTTCTCCAATTGTCCGACGACAACTGCGGACGAAAGCAGAACGCAATGCGGAAGCGCAATCTCATTTAGTCGAAGTGCTATCAGGTATCCAGACAGTAAAAGCGCAAAATATTGAATTGCGATCGCGTTGGCAATGGCAAGAACGTTACGCTCGTTATGTCAGTGCCGGTTTTAAAACAGTCCAAATCTCCACCGCAGCCGGTTCTACCAGCAACTTCTTGAGTCAACTTTCCAGTTTATTAGTGTTGTGGGTAGGAGCGTATTTAGTACTCAAAGGCGAACTGACTTTAGGGCAATTAATCGCCTTTCGGATTATAGCAGGTTACGTCACCAGTCCATTGCTGCGTTTAACGCAACTGTGGCAGAACTTCCAAGAAACAGCACTTTCTTTGGAACGATTAAGCGATATTATCGACTCACCTACAGAATCCTCTGAAGGCGATCGCGGTAACATTCCCATGCCGATGATTCAGGGTTCAGTCAAGTATGATAACGTATCGTTCCGCTTCAATCCCAGCGGTCCGCTACAACTCAACAATATCAATTTAGAATTTCCCGCCGGCATATTTGTGGGGATAGTCGGTCAAAGCGGTTCCGGCAAAAGTACGCTGATGAAACTTCTACCGCGTTTGTATCCTTTAGAATCAGGTCGAATTTTAATCGACGGTTACGACATCAACAAAGTCGAACTTTATTCCCTGAGAAAACAAATTGGTATTGTACCACAAGATACGCTGCTATTTGATGGGACAATACAGGAGAATATCGCCTTAAATCATCCAGACGCTAGTTCAGAAGAAATTATCGAAGCTGCGAAAATTGCCTTTGCTCACGAGTTCATTATGAACCTACCCAACGGCTACAACACCAGAGTTGGAGAACGCGGTGCATCCCTTTCTGGTGGACAGCGACAACGAATAGCGATCGCGCGTACCATCCTGCAAAATCCGCAAATGCTCATTCTCGACGAAGCTACCAGCGCTCTTGATTACGAATCAGAACGGCAAGTTTGTTTAAATTTAGCCGAAGCATTTAAAGGACGCACAGTATTCTTTATTACCCATCGTCTCACTACAATCCGCAATGCCGACTTGATTTTAATGCTTGATCAAGGCTTTGTTGTAGAAAAAGGAACCCATCAACAATTAATGACTGAAAAAGGTCGTTATTACTGCTTATATCAACAGCAAGAAGCGCAACTTTAGGGAATGGGGACGCTTGGATTGGGGAATCGCTAATAACAACTAACAAATAACAACTAACTAATGAATTTTGAATTTGACCAACCTGTAATTTTACAGCGATCGCCTATATTATCACGAGCAGTACTATGGGGTATTGTTGGTGTAACTAGCTTCACGCTGATTTGGTCTGCCGTTGCTAAAATTGATGAAGCGATTCCAGCGACGGGTAAACTAGAACCACAAGCAACGGTAAGAGAAGTTAAAGTACCGCTGAATGGTTTGGTAAAAGAGGTTTATGTTAAAGATGGTCAGCAGGTGAAGCAGGGAGACTTGCTGTTGCGTCTAGACCACACTGCACAAAAAGCGCAAAAAATTTATTTCCAGAAAGTTCGTAATACTTTACTACAAGAAAATCAATTTTATCAATCTCAGATGGGTGGTAAGGTTCGCGTTCCGGCAGCGAATCAACTAAAATTGCCTGAAGAGATAGCAATATTGACGAAAAATCGTGCCGGATTAGTTGCAGAAAATCAACTTTATCGAGTGCAACTTTCCGGAAAATCGCCAGTCGTAAATTTGACTGCCGATCAACAATTACGTTTGCAAACTAATCAGCAAGAACTGAAAACAAAAGCTGCGACTGTGAAGTTAGAAGCCTCGCAATTAGAAAAGCAGGTGGTACAAAATAAAGTAAAGCTGGCTAATGCTAAAAACGTTTTAAAAATCAATCAAGGCATTCTTAAAGACCTAGAACCGTTGTTTAAACAAGGTGCGATCGCTCGTCTGCAATATTTACAGCAACAGCAGCAAGTTAGCACTCAGCAGTCGGAAGTCGATGAGTTAACCCAGGAAGGAGAACGTTTGAAGTTAGCGATCGCCCAATCTGGCGAACGTCTGCAAAATACCATGTCTGCATCCAGCCAAGATTTGTGGACGAAAATAGCCGATAACGACAAACGCATCGCGGAAATAGACAGCCAATTAAAAAAGGCGATCGTTGAAAACGAAAAAAGCATTGCCGAACTTGACAGCCAAATCAGCCAAAACCAAGTTTCTTTAGATTATCAGCAAATTCGTTCTCCAGTCAATGGTACAGTATTTGATTTGAAAGCCAGCAACCCTGGATTTGTCGCAAATTCCACCGAACCAGTTCTCAAAGTTGTCCCAGAAAACTCTTTAAAAGCCGAAGTATTTCTAACTAACAAAGATATTGGTTTCGTTAGAGCCGGAATGCCTGTAGATATAAGAATTGACTCTTTTCCCTTTAGTGAATTTGGTGATATCAAAGGTACACTAGAATCGATTGGTTCCGATGCCCTACCACCCACCGAAATTCGTCCCTTCTACAGCTTTCCAGTGAAAGTGCGTTTAAATCAGCAGGCACTTATAGTCAAAGACAAACAACTACCTCTTCAATCAGGCATGTCAGTAAGTGTCAACATAAAACTAAGAAAACGTACTATTTTGAGCATCTTCATAGATGGATTTACCCAACAAATAGAAAGCCTAAAATTCATGAGATAAATCACCTATAAAAAATTTCGTAGTCAGCGCTACCCTACGGGAAAGCTCCGCTAATAGCGCTTTCTTAGTCCATACCTCATTTTCATAAATTAAAATGGACTGGAACCAACTCGCACAAACTGCACTAACTCAATACAATATCACCGATGCGAGATTATTTTTTCTTGGTCATAGCGAAAACGTAACCTTTCGCATAGAAACATCTAGCTCATGTGGTGTAGAACCAGCAAAATTCCTTCTCCGTATCCATCACCCAATTGCTCAACAAAGCGATTCAATTTGGCAGCAACACAACGTAATTGACTCAGAACTCTTATGGCTGTCAGCATTACATCACGATACCAACCTGATAGTACCAAAGCCAGTACAAAACAAAAACGGCACCTTCGTTACCTCTGTAGCAATTGATAGAAAACCACCGCTCAATTGCACTTTAATGCAGTGGGTTGAGGGTTGCCAAATCAGTACCCAACCCACACCAACTCAAGCATGGCAAATTGGCGAATTAATGGCACGGTTGCATCAACACACGAGCTTTTGGGAGTTACCTTTAGGCTTCGTGCGACCAAAATACGACTGGGAAGAGTTACAAACCTCACTGATGAGGCTGCATCTAGTGAGTATATCCGATGCTGATTTTGCTGTGCTTGAGACAGTAGTCAAGCAAATTGCTTTAGTGATGACAGCGTTAGGAAAAACACGCTCTGGTTGGGGTGTTATTCACGCAGACCTGAACGAAAACAATTATATCTTTCATGAAGATGAGGCGCGAGCGATCGACTTTTCACGTTGTGGCTTCGGTTATTATCTTTATGATATTGCCTCTACACTGCTACATCTGCTTTGTGAAAACCGTAAAGCGTTCCTCAATGGTTATCAAAGCGTGCGCTTATTGCCTGATGACTATGAAAATATATTAGAGGCATTTTTTATCGCCGCAATGATACATAATTTTGCATTTCACGCCTCAAATCCAAACGAACACGATTACTTATTGGAAAATATACCCTACCTAACTGAGACACTTTGTAGCAGATATCTTCAAGGCGAACCATTCTTATTTTACTACTACTAAAGAAAGAGGAATAATTACTTCTTCAAGATGAGGCACAACTAATCAATTAGCTGCTTAGGTTGAGGATAGCAACCATTAAGCCTAAAAACCATGAATAAGACATTACTATCAACTTTAATCTTTGCCTTCTTACTCTTGTTCATCGTTTCTCCTTTTGCTGGACTTGCTAGTTTAATGCTCGTGTTGTTAGT
>CAXTNZ010000314.1:5103-7505 GCA_964245695.1 uncultured bacterium
TGTTAGTAGGATCTTTTTTCTCTTTACTAGGGAATATCTTTCAAGCAATTATTGGAAGTGACAGCGATTCAAACTCACAACAAATAACAGCCAAAAAAGAAGCTCACGATTAAAAGCATTTATTTTTTTGCAAGTTTATAAATTGTGCGATGGCACGGAGTGCCCGCCTTACGGCGATCGCATTCCTTTACAATAGACTTCTTGCACTCATTCCTAATTTTAGTCTCTTTCTTTGCGCCTCTGCGCCTTTGCGTGAGACAAAAAATTATTTATGCAATAAGTCTAATGTCAGCCAATACCCATTAAACATTGTTTAAAATTCACATAGCCATCTCAATAATAATATACCTACCATGCAAAACATCGAAGCGCAAGTAAACGAATATCTTCAAGTTCATACCAACAAATACTATTTTAGCGGTTCTGTATTAATCGCTCAAAACGGTAATATTTTAATCAGTAAAGGATATGGCATGGCAAATTATGAACTTGATGTTCCTAATACCCCTCAAACCAAATTCCGTATAGGCTCCATTACCAAACAGTTTACTGCAATGGCAATCATGCAATTGCAAGAAAAAAACTTGCTCAACGTCAACGAGCCAATAATTAAACATATACCCGATTATCCAGAAACAGGTAAAGAAATTACCATCCATCATTTATTAACTCATACATCAGGCATTCCTAATTTTACAAGTTTTCCTGATTATGAGGAAACTATGATGATACCTTCTTCTGTTGAAACAACCATTGCCAAATTTAAAGATAAACCCTTAGAGTTTACCCCCGGAGAAAAATACAGCTACTGCAATTCTGGATATATTTTATTAGGCTACATCATCGAAAATATTTCTGGAAAACCTTATGAAACTTATCTCCAAGAGAATATTTTCCAACCTTTAGAGATGAAAAATACTGGATATGACCATTACAATAACATAATTAAAAATCGCGCTTCTGGTTACTATATGACTGGTAATGGCTCAATAAATGCAGCTTATATCGATACCTCTATTGGTTATAGTGCAGGTGCTTTATACTCTACGGTAGAGGATTTATATATGTGGGATAGAGCATTATATACTGAAAAAATCGTCAGCAAAACTTCTTTAGATAATGCTTTTACTCCTTTTTTAGAAAACTATGGCTATGGGTGGCACATAACCGAATTATTTAACCATAAACTTGTCGGTCATGGTGGCGCAATTAATGGTTTTGTTACAAATATCGACAGATATATTAATGATGATATTTGTATTATTGTGTTGAGTAATAATGGATTTTCAATGATTAATGTAATTAATCAAGACTTAGCCGCAATTGTTTTTGGGGAAAAATATGAACTTCCTAAAGAAAGAATTGCGATAAAAGTTGACCCCAAAATCTATGATGCTTATATTGGAGAATATGAACTAGCTCCTAACTTCATCATTACAATTACCAAAGAAAATGACCAAATTTTTGCTCAAGCTACTGCACAATCTAAAGTTGAAATCTACCCCGAATCAGAAACGGAATTTTTATACACGTTAGTTTATGCCCAAATAATCTTTGTCAAAAATGAAGAAGGAGAAGTAACAGAGTTAATTCTGCACCAAAATCGACAAGAAATGCCTGCTAAAAAGATTAAGTAAGTATTAACATTTCCATTAAGCAGTTTCACGGATCTCAGATGGTTTCTTACCCAGATATAACATGATGATAGTCTGAGCGTGGATGTCCTACTGTAGCGTGCCTGTATATGGAAGTTTTGCTGACAACTTATGATTCTGCTCTCTTCAACAAAATCGGCTTCTATGTTGGTCAAGCAATTATTGCCATTCAAGACAAGCAACCAGAATTATTGCTGGAAAAATATAGAAACGTATCTTGGAACAGCCGCTATCAATCTAGTTTAACAGCAAAATTAACAGAAATACTTCGCCAAAGTGACGACTGGGACACATTAATTAAAAATTTGCAAGGATTCCTAAAAGTTTTATTAATTTCTGAATCTTTCAACTCACCAATATTAATAAAATTAATTAAATCTAAGCATCTTCCAGGTAAAAAAGTAAAAGATATTTTTGTTAATTATCCAACCAAGTTTGCAGTTCACCAAATGAGTGAGCAGTCGGAATTATATGTAACGTTGTTTGAAATAAATCAAGTGCAGCAAGTAGATACTAGCAATGACGATGTTCAACAAACAAATGTAGCATCATTATCGCGCATTAATTCTAAGACGGATTTGGAACAAGCGCTGAAGAATATTATAAAAAAGTTAACTACTTAATCTTCTAATAGATACATTTGCGTTGTAATTTTAAGTATCAAATTTAGTCAACAATATGATACATCTATTACTAGTACACTGCGGCGTAAGTTTGGATAGGGTTATACGGCCAGCCCTCTCAATA
>CAXTNZ010000315.1:0-7486 GCA_964245695.1 uncultured bacterium
GTCCTGCAAAGCTGTTATGACGTTATTAGTTGCAGCAACGGTTACGATTACCGACACCAATTTTTCTTCATCCCAGGCACAATCGCGACAAATACAAAGCTCAAAAACCACACCAGCCGGTGAATCTGAGCAAAACTCTCAACTAGTCTACAGCTTGGGCGGGCATATATGGAATGTTGCCTCTCTTGCTTTCAGCCCGGATGGGCAAATCCTTGTTAGTGGTAGTTTTGACCAAACAATTAAAGTGTGGAACCTGAATACAAGGAAACTGCTTGGCACTCTAGATGGGCATAAAGATGGAGTTAATGCTGTCGTTATTAGTCCAGATGGGCAGATTCTTGCCAGTGCAGGCGGAACGGCACAGGCTAATACCGACAATAGTATCAAACTGTGGAACCTGAATACAAGGAAATTGCTTGGCACCCTAACTGGGCATTCACAAGGCATTACTTCTCTTGCCATCACTCCTGACGGGCAAATTCTCGTTAGTGCTAGTTATGACAAGACCATCAAACTGTGGAATCTGAATACAAAGAAACTGCTTGGCACTCTAACTGGGCATTCCCGCCGGGTTAGTTATATTGCCATCAGTCCGGATGGGCAGACCCTGGCTAGCAGTGAGGGATCGATGGATACCAATACAGACAATACCATCAAACTGTGGAACCTCCACACAGGAAAATTACTTCGTAACCTGACGGGACATTCTAGCCCAATTAGTTTTATCGCCTTTAGTCCGGATGGACAGACGCTTGTCAGTAGTGCAGACCCTTCCATTAAGATATGGAACGCAAACACAGGGGAATTACTGCGTACCCTGGATTTGTCTTCAGTTGGGGGCATCACTGCTATTGCCTTGAGCAAGGATGGACAGACGCTTGTCAGTGGTGCTTTAGATACCTCGGTCAAGTTGTGGAATTTGTCTACCGGAACAGTCTTAAAGACGCTGGTACAGCCTCCTAGCAATAACCAAAATTTTGATCTTCTATCTCCCACTAGTATCACCTTCAGTCCTGATGGCAAAACCCTCGCCATTGGTCATGGTGGTGAAGCTGCTTTGTCGAAATTTCCGATTGATATGTGGCACATGTCTTTCTAAGACGATTTTCTGATAATCCCCCGGAGATATTGGAGGGAAAATTTATTTACCCGTGTTTAAGGATGTAGGGGGGATATTTCGTTAGTCTCAACACCAGAGAAACCGGGTTTTTGAATGTTTAATTGAGGTTTGGCTGCTTCAAGCAATTGCACTCTGACCCGGTTTCTAACGCGCTTTGCATTCTGGTTCTAATACCTACTTTAAGCAATTTTACGTCTAACTTTAGGTAGATTTTTTATTTTAAAAAACCAGGCGATCGCCTAACCTCAGTAATACTTTAGTTAATTGATAAGTATTTCTTTTTATAACTTAAGTAGTATACAAATCTGTAATTAAAGGCTAAACACAGCTTTTGGAGTTTTACATTAAATAATCAACCATTAATTTTTCAAAACATTCAAAAAATTCAGTCGCCAGCAGGAGGCAAAGAAGCGAATTAATTTTTACTCTATTGATGGATAGGTATTTTAAACATCTTAGGAACAGCAGTATGCCTCTTTACAAACTCGAAGATTTTGACCCACACTACCGGGAAAGCTTTGGTGGTGATGACATTAAAACTTTGGCTCTCTATACCGAAGGTGGAGAGAGAATCGGCTCAATAGCTGATGCTTTAGTTGATCCGGAAGGTCGTTTCCGCTATTTAGTCATAAACACAGATACTAATTCTTTAGGAAAACAAATATTGCTGCCCATTGGTCTTTCCCGCATTGCTTATGATCAAAAGCGTGTCTACGTTGATGGACTGAGCAAAGCGCAAGTAGAGCGTTTACCTGAGTACAAAGACAGCATAACCGTTGATTACGACTATGAAGAACAGGTACGCAACGTTTATCGTCCAGAAGGTAGAGAAGTTAATTACAATCGGGATACATACAATTATCAACAAGAACCTTCTTTATACAATTTGAATGAGCAATCTCACCAAACTCTGAAACTGTATGAAGAACGATTAATTGCCAGTAAAAGTCGTGTGAAAACTGGAGAAGTAACAGTTGGTAAGCATATTGAAACCGAAACAGCACGGGTTTCAGTACCGATTGAAAAAGAGCGAGTGGTGATTGAGCGCGTCACTCCATCTAGCGGAACTGTAGTAGATCCTAGCGAGCTAAAGTTCCAAGAAGGAGAAGTAGCACGCATAGAAGTGTACGAAGAAACTCCGGAAATTCATAAAGAAGCGTTTGTCCGCGAGGAAGTTAGAGTTAAGAAAGTTGTAGAAACGGAAACGGTTGAAGCACAAGAAACAATCCGTCGAGAAGAGTTAGATATTGACACTGAAGGTGATTTGCGTGTGAATGAAACTGGTTCTAATGCAAATAAAGGTATTTAAGTAGCTGAACAAGAAATTTGTAGAGTGCATTTCTCTATAAAAACTGTGCAGGCAGGTAGAAGATTAACATCTCTGCCTGTCATTTTGTTATTTAAAATACAAATAAGCAAGTTCTTCAAATATCCAGCAGTGAACCTTTTTTAGTTAGCGAAAATACTAAATATCTACCATTTGAAAGTATTCATTATTAAGTTAAGTCAGTCGTTAGAAAGAGGTGGGAAAGTACATAAGATTTTACCATAATTAGCAATAGATAAAAACGGTTGGAGGAAAAATAGCATGGCTCTTCACAAACTGGAAGATTTCGACTCAGATTATCGCGACAGTTTTCAAGGTAATGACATCAAAGGGCAGGGTGTATATACAGAAGGAAGTAATGAAAAGATTGGCACAGTTAGCGATGTTTTAGTAGATGACGACGGACATTTCCGCTATCTGGTAGTTGACTTAGGCTTCTGGATTTTTGGCAAGAAAGTATTGTTACCAGTTGGTCGTTCTCGGATTGACCATAACGCCGATCGCGTTTATGCACTTG
Source organism: uncultured bacterium (assembly GCA_964245695.1). Classification (GTDB taxonomy): domain Bacteria; phylum Cyanobacteriota; class Cyanobacteriia; order Cyanobacteriales; family Nostocaceae; genus Hassallia. Next base: position 2,965 of record CAXTNZ010000315.1, read on the forward strand.
GTATGACCAAACAGCAAGCGGAAGATTTACCTGAATTTAGCGATCGCCTAGCAGTTGATTACGACTACGAAGAAAAAGTACGCGGTGTATATCGTCCATCTGCTGGAGTTACTGAACGAGCCTTAGATACACCTGCACCATTAGATACAACAACTGGTTTGGGTGTTGGAAGTTTGGGTGCAGCAGCTGGTTTAGGTGCAGCAGCGTATCAGCCAGCGACTGGGGTAGATCTTCCCATTTACAACCGCGATACCTACAATTACAAGCAAGACGCTTCTTTGTACGACCTGAACGAGCAGGATCATCAAACCTTGAGATTGTACGAAGAACGCTTGATTGCTAACAAACAGCGCCGCAAGACCGGGGAAGTAACTGTCGGTAAGCACGTTGAAACCGACACAGCACGCGTTTCCGTTCCAGTAGATAAAGAACGCGTAATTGTTGAGCGCGTAACTCCAGCCGACGCTGGTAGAGCAGTTACTCCCGATGGAACAGCTTTCCGCGAAGGTGAAGTTGCTCGCGTGGAAATTTACGAAGAAACTCCTGACATTCGCAAAGAAGCATTTGTCCGTGAAGAAGTCACAGTGAAAAAAGTCGTTGACCACGAAACTGTTGAAGCTAAAGAAACTATACGTCGTGAAGAATTGGATGTGAATGCTCCTAATCTTCCGATTGAAGAACGCTAAAATCGGCTTTCTTGAACTCGACAGTGCCGAGGATAGTCTAACTATTGCCTCTTGACTAATTAGACACAGTACAGGTAGAGCTTTTTAATTAGCTTTGCCTGTACTTCTAATCGATTTGATTAATAAATTTAATTAATGTAGCTGATTACACAGTTAATAATTTTTTTTTGCATATGAACAGCCAAACGGTGGCAACAAACGTTGAACATACCGAAAACACAACTCGTATTATGTCCTTGTTAGAAACCTTACGACAAAAAGTAATAAACTTCGCTGTGCTAGATGTGCAAGGTCAGCGAGTAGGTGAGGTGAAGGATTTAGTTTTGGATGCTAATCGTCAGCTAAATTTAGTTATAGCTGAAGATGCAAGTCAGCAAGGCGTAGACGCTGATTCGTATGTCGCTAGACATCGCTTATTCCTATTGCCTAGCAAGTCGATAAAAAAAATTGACACATCTGCAAGGTCTGTTTTTCTAGAAATGGACAAATTACAATTAGAATCTATTCCCGAATATTTAGAGACAGAAAAAGCAAGTAACCAAGAAATATCAGATAATTTAACTGTTGCAGCCGCTAACACTCAAAATATAAATAGCTCAATAGAGTCAGCAGCAAATTTAGAACATGTAGTGGAAGAAGATATTATTCGTCTACTAGGAGAACGATTAATTGTTGACAGTAGCAAGCGGAAAATTGGTGAGGTTATTGTTCGCAAAGAAATCGAAACTCGGATGGTACAAGTACCAGTCCGGCGTGAGAAACTTATTATTGAACAAGTTAGCCCAGAACATAAACAACTTGCAGAAATTGATTTAGGGCTAGAAGAAATTTCCAGCATTGAGTTGGGTGATGAAACACCTGAAGTTACCAGTTTTGACGGTGGTCTAACTGTGAGTGGCGAATTTAGTTCGCCTAAAATTGCTAGTTTAGTTTTAAATGCGATCGCTCTTGAGCGGAATAACGGATGTAAGAAGGTGCGAGTTACAATCGAAGTTGAGGATGAGTCACGCCAAAAAACTTACAAAGAATGGTTTGATCGCTGTTCTAAAGATCAAGAACCAAAGCCTGAAAAATAGTATTTTCAATACTAATATCACCGTTTTTTAAATCCTATTTTTCTATAGCCCGCGTAAGCGGGCTTTGTTCGTTTAGCCACAAGCTAGAAGCCGTGGGCGAAAAAGCGCTAATCAAAGCTCATAAACCGAGTCTCGCTCGATAGAACAAGTGTTTTTGGCGTGACTCATTTCCTCCAAAGCTCAATCTCTGCATTTTATTCAGCGGTGTCAAGGATTTGAGGTCATTTCTTTGTCCGAGGAGGAATGGTTTTTGATTGGGTTGAAGCATGTCTGCAAGTACTCAGGGCAAAACAAACTAGTACCGCTTCTCCTATCGGAGACGCTACGCGAACGCGGAATTCGCTCATTCAAAAAGCTTGAAATAAAAGGTTTCTGGCTTTTTTGAATGGTAGCTTTATTTCCGCCACGTTGTACTAGATTAGCAAAGCTTGCGTCCAAAGCGAGCGCAAATACCAATTACGGTAGTTGCCAAAAACTGCGCTATAGAGTATGTGGAAAATAACAAACTGGTCTGGAAATCGTGGAGACCAAATTGTTTGCCATAAAGATAGATAATGGAAATTAAAATTATAAACCTGAGGGAATTAATCAAGGCAATTAAAGCAGCAATCGAGAAATTTCAATTCATAAACGATAAATTACGATCTGTTTGTTAGTTATCCACGACCTTTCAACCCTAGTCATACTAACCACCCACAGTTTTTTTGGCTACTCCCAATGAAATTTCGACTAAAAAGACCCTCAAGGAACCAACGCAAGCGTCGGCTCCCACGAGTTCACATCAAGATCAAGGATGGAAGGTTCGAGATTTTGGGCATGAATGCTTGGTATTCCTACTTTCGTGAACCGTATCATCTACTACTAACTATACCTTGGCTTGGCTTCCTGGCGCTGATTGATGTTTTGTATGTGGCAACCAATGCCCTGTTTGCCCTGGCTTACTTGGCAGGAGGAGATTGCATAGAGAACGCACGACCGGGTTCTTTTTTAGATCTTTTTTTCTTCAGCGTTCAAACTCTAGCATCTATCGGCTACGGTGCAATGTATCCCAAAACCACTTACGCCAATATTATTGTCACCATAGAAGCAATGGTAGGTCTGGTGGGAATTGCTGTCATGACCGGACTAGCCTTTGCTCGTTTTTCCCGACCGACTGCTCGTGTGATGTTTAGTCGTGTTGCCGTGATTACACCTCATGAGGGAGTCCCCACCCTGATATTTCGCACCGCAAACCAGCGCCGCAACCAGATCCTAGAGGCACAGATGCGGGTGTACTTGATGCGCGACGAAGTTTCCGCCGAAGAACAGTTTATCCGCCGCATCTACGATCTCCAACTGCTGAGAAACCAGTCACCTAGCTTCACTTTAACTTGGGTAGCGATGCACGCAATTGATGAGTCTAGTCCACTATATGGGATGACAGCAGAGTCTTTAATTCAAACAAATACTACGATTGTGGTCTCATTAAGTGGCATTGATCAAACCGTTGCACAAGTCGTCCATGCCCGTCATGACTATACCGCTCATGAGATTCTGTTGAATAATCGGTTTGTGGATATCATTCACCGCACATCTGAAGGACACCGCTACATCGACTACAACTGCTTCCACGAAGTTGTGCCTCTAGATTAAGTGGGTTGATTGCCTTCACTTTCAGCGTTGATTGCTGGTTGTAATGGTTTAACAACAACTCGACCATTTTCAACTACAGTGCAACTTTTAGCCGACTTCTTGCATTGGTTGTCTGAGACACCCTGGCACTCTTTTTTATGTTGGATATTTTGTTCCCGTTGTTGATTGAGGACAGCAACACAACAGGCGCATGAGGCGAATGACATATGAGGTATTCTGAGCTTCTATATTAATTATCCCTCTGCGGAGATCATTGAGCTGATAAATTTGCTTGTTTGTTCATAGAAGTTAAACTTTAAGGGCGATCGCCCATCTCGTAGGATATGAAAAGGCTTTTTCAAGGTCTATACCTTTTATATAGCGCGATCGCTCCCAAAGTTCCCACTATGATTGCTATACGCACACATTATGAAAAAACTTCTCAGATACGTGAGTTTAGGGTTAATATCCACAGTTTTTACTGCAACTCCCTCAATTGCAGCTGACCGGATCGCCTTTGATTACCCTCCCTTTGGGGAATTTACCCTGTCCACCCAATCCCTGGAAGTTTTTGCCAAAGAAGGCAAAATTACCAAAGACTTTGCCTTTTATGCTGAACGCGCCACTCCCCAACAACTTGCTCAACTGCGGGAACTACTCCAGCAACGGTTTAAAGTTAGTCCTACCTTGGTATCTCAGTTTAGCTACTCACCCTTAGGCGAAAAAGTAGTGCAACGTTTGGGAGAATTAATCCAAACTGATACGCGAAAAAACGGCTTTTATGCTATACGCGGCGCTTTGATTGTAGCGGCTGCTGACCCAAATGGCTTAACGGTTTTGAATGTGTTGCGTCGGTTTCCCAGCGATAGCGTGCGGATAAACTTCACAGAGGGGTTGCAGGTAGTCTCAAACTTGACGGACTTGCTTAAAAAAAGAGATGCGGTAGTAGCTTTGATTCAAAAAGAGGCAAACGCAGAAGCTGCTAATGCAAACGTTGACTTCTCCAAACAACCAGATTTGCGATCGCCTGGAAATTTTCGTTGGCGGAAAAAAAGCCTGGAACTGAAAGACCAAAAGCGCGATCGCAGTCTGCCGGTGGATCTCTATTTGCCAGATGCAGCGCGGGGTAGCACGGGAGCAGGGGGAGCA
>CAXTNZ010000316.1:0-7478 GCA_964245695.1 uncultured bacterium
ACTCCTCCACTCCCCCCCTCTTCTTCAGACTTTCCCAAACCGCCGTTCCCGTTGCTGATAAGCAGACAAGGCGCGGTAAAATTCGGCGCGGTCAAAATCGGGCCACAGAGTCTCGGTGATATAAATTTCCGCATAAGCCATTTGCCAGAGAAGGAAATTTGAGAGCCGCATTTCCCCGCTGGTACGGATTAACAAATCTGGGTCGCAAATTCCAGCCGTGTAGAGATGGCGTTCAAAGGTCGCCTCATCAATTTCATCTGGTTGAAGTAAACCTTGCTTTACTTTATCAGCGATCGCCCGACAAGCCTGTAAAATTTCCTGTCGTCCCCCGTAGTTTGTGGCAACTGTAAACCGAATAGCGCGATTATCCTTAGTTTCTTCCATTGAACGGGAAATTTCTTCTTGGAGCGATCGCGGTAAAGCTTGCAAATTTCCCACAAACTTGATTTGCACATTCTCTTCCAGCATTTCGCGCAGTTCTTGGCGCAAAACTCTTTGGAACAAAGTCATCAAAAATTCAACTTCTTCCTGAGGTCTTTTCCAGTTCTCAGTCGAAAAAGCATAAGCCGTTAGCGCACTGATTCCCCAATCTTTACAACAACGAAGTAAATCCTTTAGGGCATCGACTCCCCTCTTATGACCCATAATTCGGGGTAGACCTTGACGCTTAGCCCATCGACCATTACCATCCATAATCACCGCAACGTGTTTGGGCAGTAATTCTCGCTTTAAGTCACCGGGCAAATATTGCAGTTCTGTATGGTGTACTGTCATTTTTTATCTCGTCGCGAAGCGGTCGATGGTAATCCGAGTAAACGTGAAATTAAGAAGAGTGCCTTACTACGAATCTGACGACCTAAGCTTAACAGACCCGGAGCAACAGCTTCCCGATCTACAGTTGGCGATAATCGAGCCTCTAAAGACTCTTTCAGCTTCGTGAGCGTCAGTGGTCTATTTAGGATTCCCCTTTCCGCTAAGGAAATAGAACCCGTTTCTTCAGATACAACAACACAAATGCAATTTTCGACTCGCTCAGTAATTCCCATCGCCGCCCGGTGGCGTGTTCCCAACTGGCGCGAGGCTGTGCGTCCCGAAAGCGGTAAAATTATACCAGATGCCACAATCCGCGATCCCCGGATCATTGTCGCCCCATCGTGCAAGAGAGTTTTCGGCTGAAAAATTGTCTGTATCAGTTCCTTGGAAACTTCCGCATTTAGCTTTACTCCAGGGACAGAAAAATCCCGCTCGTCAATTGGACCACTGGTTTCCAAAATCAGTAAAGCGCCAATCCGGTTTTTCGACAGTTCTTTAACTGCATCGACAATTTCATCAATCACACTATCAGACTTGGGGACCGAGAAACTTGATGGTAGAAATAACGAACGTAATTCTCCACGTCCCAATTGTTCTAAAAATCGACGAAACTCTGACTGGAGAGCAACAGCCATCGCCACAGCACAACCAATCACCAACTTTTCCAATACAAAATTTAGCAGTGGTAGACCCAACCTGCTGCTGAGAGCTGACGCGAGCATCAAGACAATAAATCCCCGCACCATCCACAATGTCCGGCGCTCACTAATAATAACTAGGATCATGTACGTCAGCGCCAGCACTAATACTATATCCAGAGTCTCAAGCAGCAAGGACTGCGACCATCCCTGGTTTGTCAGCCATTGCTTCCACCAATCTCCCATGACATCTGGCGTGAAAGTATGAAGTATGAAGTATGAAGTATAAAGGATAAAGGATGAAGTATGAAGTATCAAGTATCAAGTATAAAATTTTCATGCTTTATTCTTTATCCTTCATCCTATCTTTCAGCCTTCAGCCTTTATCCTTTTTGAGTCTTTCTGGTAGGCAATCCTGTCGAATCAAATCCTGATAAGTTTCGCGTTGCAAAATTAAATTTGCTTCGCCATTTGCCACTAAAACTGCTGCCGATCGCGGTATGCGATTGTAGTTAGATGCCATACTGTAATTGTACGCACCAGTTGCCATTACTACGAGAATATCTCTGGGTTGAGTTTTTGGCAGTTGGGCATTTTTTATGACAATATCCCCTGATTCACAATGTTTACCAGCAATTGTCACTGTTTCGGTCAAGGGAGCAGACATCCGATTAGCGACTACTGCCCGGTAAACTGACTGGTAAGTAATCGGGCGCGGATTATCAGACATTCCCCCATCTACTGCTACGTAGGTACGGATTCCCGGAATAACTTTGGATGAGCCTAGCGTATAAGCAGTAACACAAGCTGTGGCAATTAGTGATCGCCCTGGTTCACATAATAACTTTGGTAAAGGTAAATTGGCTGTAGCACATGCGGATTGAATCACTTCACAAATCGGTTTTACCCACTCTTCAATGCTGGGTGGATCGTCCGATTCTGTATACTTAATGCCTAAACCGCCGCCAACATTTAATTCGGTAACACTTAAGCCGTAACCAGCAGCTTTATTTAACCACTGCACCATCACAGCAGCTAAATCGCGATGAGGTTGGCGTTCAAAAATCTGGGAACCAATATGAGCATGTAATCCCACACAGTTAAGAGCAGGTTGCTTACTTACAAAAGTAAACAATTCGTCCAGCGCGTTTGGATCAAAGCCAAATTTACTATCCAGCTGTCCTGTCCGGATATATTCATGAGTGTGGCACTCAATTCCCGGAGTCAGCCGTAGCATAATCTGGATGGGAGGAGTGGGGGAAGTGGAGGGTTCGGAGAAAGAAGAAATAACTCCTTCTACTTCCCCGACTTCTTCGGCTATCTCCACCAAAGTATGCAATTCGTGCCAGTTATCCACAACAATGGTGCAACCAGACTCAATTGCAAAAACTAGCTCTTGGCGAGATTTGTTATTGCTATGAAGGTAGATTTTATCAGGATTGACACCCGCTTGTAGGGCAGTGTAGAGTTCGCCTCCTGATGCTACATCTACTCCTAAACCTTGAGTTGCGGCGATCGCGCAGATTGCTAAACAACTCCACGCCTTTGAAGCATATAGTACCTGAGATTCACCTTGGTAGTACTGCTGGAAAGAATCTCGGTATTGCTGACAAGCGCTCAGCAGCGTTTCTTCATCCAAAATATATAAAGGCGAACCAAACTGCTGAACTAGAGTTGTGACATCACAGCCACCTATTTCCAAGCAGTCATTACTATTAACTCTGGCACTCAAGGGTAAAAGTTGCTGATTCGGCGACAATTTGCCGTTTTTACCGCTTATATCAGGTAAATACTGACTACCAGAATGTTGAACCCCTGCCGGATGAGTCGATACCATAACTATAAGAGTTGTCCTTGTTCAAATTACGGGCGTAAGTGGGTATCCCGATTTCCAGTTTACAGAGCCGTTGTACCCAGGGCGAATAATTGTGATCTCATCAGCATTAGAAATTCAATCCTTGACTCCAGATGATCTGAGTGCAGCCCTAGAACTCGATCACGCCTGTTTTGGCGGTTTGTGGAGCCTGGAGGCTTACCAACGAGAGTTGGAAAGTCCTAACACTGATTTACTCGGATTATTTTCCCGCTTCTCTAGCTCTAGATTGCTAGGAATCGGTTGCTTTTGGTCAATTGTAGATGAGGCACACATTACTATTTTGGCGATTCATCCGGAATATCACCATCAAGGTTTGGGTCAGGCTTTACTATATTCGCTTTTGGTAACAGCTCATGAGCGCGGTTTGGAGCGAGCAACCCTGGAAGTGCGAGTTTCCAATACACCGGCAATATCTTTATATCAAAAGTTTGGCTTCAAAACGGCTGGACGGCGGCGGAATTACTACAGAGATAACGGTGAGGATGCCCTAATTCTTTGGACTGGAGATATTCAACAGCCAGAATTTCCCAAAACTTTAGCTACATGGCGTACCATAGTTAGCGATCGCCTTAGCCAATCCTCGTGGCAGTTAATCTTTGACTAACTATTAGTATTCCTAATCTTATTCTCGTTTTTCTCTCTTTTTTTATCAGATATTCTGATAATGTATTTAATTTTATTGAACATGACACCGTAATATGATATTTATTTTTATTTGGGATTGGCTGAAAAAACACCCAAAACCAGCTTTTAGCAGTTAAATAAGGCGGCTAAAATCAAGCTACTCAGTATAGAGACCACAGCTAAAGTAATAAATAGTGAACAAATAACTCATTAACCTGAGTGTTAGCGCTTGGATGTCTATCTGTTTATACAGACATCCAAACTCTAAGCCTATGCTAAAATCAGCATACCGGCACGACGCAGGTGATGGGATCAACGAAACTATGTTTGAACGCTTCACAGAAAAAGCCATTAAGGTAATCATGCTTGCTCAAGAAGAGGCACGCCGTCTTGGGCATAATTTTGTCGGTACTGAGCAGATCCTCTTGGGTCTAATTGGCGAAGGTACCGGAGTGGCGGCTAAGGTGCTGAAATCAATGGGCGTCAATCTCAAAGACGCTCGGATTGAAGTAGAAAAAATCATAGGTCGAGGCTCAGGCTTTGTTGCTGTGGAAATTCCGTTTACGCCACGGGCAAAGCGAGTTTTAGAACTATCCTTGGAAGAAGCGCGCCAATTAGGACATAACTACATTGGTACCGAGCATCTGCTGTTGGGCTTGATCCGCGAAGGGGAAGGCGTAGCAGCCAGAGTTCTAGAAAACCTCGGTGTGGATCTTTCCAAGGTGCGAACGCAGGTCATCAGAATGTTGGGAGAAACAGCGGAAGTTTCTCCAGGTGGTGCATCGGGGCGCACAAAAACCCCAACGTTGGATGAGTTTGGCTCGAATCTGACCCAAATGGCAGCAGACGGCAAGCTTGATCCAGTAGTGGGACGCGCTAAAGAAATTGAGCGGGTGATTCAAATATTGGGTCGCCGCACCAAAAATAACCCAGTCTTGATTGGGGAACCAGGTGTAGGTAAAACGGCGATCGCTGAAGGTTTGGCGACACGCATCTCCACCAAAGATATCCCCGACATCTTGGAAGATAAGCGCGTAGTCACTTTGGATATCGGTTTGCTCGTAGCTGGTACCAAGTACCGGGGTGAATTTGAAGAACGCCTGAAGAAAATCATGGACGAAATTCGTCAGGCAGGCAATGTCATTCTCGTAATTGACGAAGTTCACACGCTTATTGGTGCGGGTGCGGCAGAAGGCGCAATCGATGCGGCAAACATCCTCAAACCAGCTTTGGCAAGAGGTGAATTGCAGTGTATTGGTGCGACAACTCTCGATGAATACCGCAAACACATCGAGCGGGATGCAGCCCTAGAGCGACGCTTCCAGCCAGTGATGGTGGGTGAACCCAGCGTTGATGAAACAATCGAGATTTTGTACGGACTTCGTGACCGTTACGAACAGCACCACAAGCTGAAAATCTCCGATGAAGCTTTAGTAGCGGCAGCGAAATTGTCAGATAGATATATTAGCGATCGCTTCCTTCCAGATAAAGCCATCGACTTGGTTGACGAAGCGGGTTCTCGCGTTCGCTTGATTAACTCGCAATTGCCACCCGCAGCCAAAGAGTTAGACAAAGAACTGCGTCAGATATTGAAAGAAAAAGACGACGCCGTGCGCGGTCAAGACTTTGATCGAGCAGGCGAATTGCGCGATCGCGAAATGGAAATCAAGGCAGAAATTCGCGCGATCGCTCAAAGCAAAACCAACGCATCCGGCACAGAAGGTTTAGAACCTGTCGTCACCGAAGAGGATATCGCCCACATCGTCGCATCTTGGACAGGAGTTCCGGTGAACAAACTCACCGAATCCGAATCCGAAAAGCTGCTGCACATGGAAGACACCCTGCATCAGCGCCTTATCGGTCAAGAAGATGCTGTCAAAGCAGTTTCTCGTGCCATTCGCCGCGCTCGTGTCGGTTTGAAAAATCCTAATCGACCCATCGCCAGCTTTATCTTCTCAGGTCCTACTGGTGTTGGTAAAACTGAGTTGGCGAAATCCTTAGCATCTTACTTCTTCGGTTCCGAAGAAGCAATGATTCGCCTGGATATGTCCGAATACATGGAACGCCACACCGTCAGCAAACTGATTGGTTCGCCTCCTGGCTATGTCGGCTATAACGAAGGCGGTCAGTTGACCGAAGCCGTGCGCCGTCGTCCTTACACCGTCGTGCTATTCGACGAAATCGAGAAAGCGCACCCAGATGTATTTAACATGCTGCTGCAAATTCTCGAAGACGGTCGGTTAACGGATGCCAAAGGTCGTACCGTAGACTTCAAGAACACCTTGCTGATTTTGACATCTAACATCGGTTCCAAGGTCATCGAAAAAGGTGCTTCCACCATCGGCTTCGAGTTCACCGAAGATGCTGGCGAGTCGCAATACAACCGGATTAAGACTTTGGTGAACGAAGAACTCAAGCAATACTTCCGTCCAGAGTTCCTCAACCGACTCGATGAAATTATCGTCTTCCGTCAGTTGAGCAAGCTAGAAGTCACCGAAATTGCTGACATCATGCTTAAAGAAGTGTTTGGTCGCCTGACCGAAAAGGGTATCACCTTAGAAGTCACCGAGCGCTTCAAAGACCGCTTGATTACAGAAGGTTACAGCCCCAGCTATGGTGCAAGACCTTTACGTCGGGCGATTATGCGCTTGTTAGAAGATAGCCTCGCTGAGGAAATTCTTTCCGGTCGCATCAAAGACGGTGATACAGCCGTGATTGATGTCGATGAAAGCGGTACTGTGCGAGTTAGTGGTGGACAGCAGCGGGAATTATTGACCCCAGTAGCTGAGTAAGATTTAGATTTTGAGATTTTTAAATTAAATCCCAAATTAAAAAACGGTAGAGTATTAATTGCTCTACCGTTTTTTTGACTCTCTGAGGCGAAAAATTATTTAAATTAATTGTTAGATATTTTACAAACTCTTTTGTATATCTCTAGTACAAACCAAGATATTACTTTTTGGATAGTCTCAAAATTTTCGCTTGAATCGTATAATTTCTTTGCATAATGACCCAATTGATTTAGTTGTGAATCTAAATCAGATTTACTGCCATGAGTCTTTAAAGCTCTTAATTTATTCATATTCATTATTGTCAAAAATTTTTCTTTTAGATGCTGCGTTTCCATATAGTTAGGTTTAATAATTTCAAAAAATATCTGAACTGATGCAGGAAGGCTTTCTCTTCGGATTTTTTCTATGTTTTTTCTATCAATGTAGATGCCATTAATGTTTTTTAAATTTTCTGATTTGATGGCAGAATTTGGCACAGTTACACATATTTGCGGTAAATCCCAATCACTATTTTTTCGCTTATAATAAGATGATTTCACTCTATTATAAGCTTCTAAAAATGATTTATTATTTTCATTAATATATCTATATTCTTCATCAAAAAGAACTTCGATTGCAGATTCTAAACTATTACGAGCAGACTCACAAAAAGTTGTAATCTGCTTTTTATCTCGGCATTCAGCCATATCTTTACTATATTTTTTTAAGTTATCAACCCAAGATGAATAATTTGTA
>CAXTNZ010000317.1:0-7414 GCA_964245695.1 uncultured bacterium
CCTTGTCCCCCATGCTCAAAACTGCCCGCCAAATTAGCAAGCCTTCCCCCTTTTACCTTTTCCCTTTTACCTTATTCCTTATTTTCCTCCTCTCCTTCTCTTGGGTAAGTGCCAAAGAAGCGCCGAAACCGAAGCCGCAACCGTGGCAAATTGATGGTATCGTAGCTGCCCTTGACGATGGTTATCCGAAAGTGCAGCAATTTGCTTTTGACAAATTAGCTGAATATGAAGCGAAAGATTTCAAAGCTGTGCTGAAGAAACCGGAGGATATTGCCCAGAAAGCCGCCAAAATCCTCAAAGATGAAAAAGTTGACGCTGACGTTCGTGGCTATGCAGCCTCAGCATTAGGCAACTTGGGAGAAGCGGGGGCAAAGTACGCACCCGAAATCCTCAACTTCCTCAAAGATGAAAAAGTTGACGCTGACGTTCGTGGCTATGCAGCCTCAGCATTAGGAAAAATCAGAAAACTAGAGTTGACAGAGGTTGTTGTAATTCTGAATAATGTCTATTATGCAGGTCAGTCAGAATTTGAACAGTGGCGTTTCTTAACCTACTTCCTTGGTGCTGGTACTGATGAAGTGAAAACGCTGCTGACATGGCTTGGCATTCCTGACAGCAAAACTATTCCCAGCCAATTGAATCACGATAAAGGCGTTAAAACCCTGGAAGTCTTTAAAAAAGCCTGGGAAGCGAGTAAGACTCAGAAGCTTCAGCGATTACAAGACGACTTAGCAAAGCAAATAGGCTATGTTGTTGCTAGCAAAAAAGTCTCATGGAAAGCACAAGATATTATCTTACTTCAAACTCACCACGACAACCTGAAAAAAGACGGATATAACGAAGCCGATACGGTGCAGTCGGTGATTAATAATCTCGAAGGTTGGAAGTGGTTCTTCCGTGCGAGAAACATTATCCTTATTCATATTACCTTTTGGCTTGCACTTATCTTTGCCTACCCAAAATTTCCCCAAGTTCAAGCAATCTTCTTCTGGAATCCTTGGGTACGTCGCATTCTCGGTATGGGTTACGTCGGCTTTCTCCTTGCTTGGGTTCCCTTCTTACGTCGCAAACTATTTGAACCATTTAAATTTTCCCTCCTAGCAGATGCAGGATTAAACAATTTTAATTCCCAAGCATATTTCCCCCAATCCGGTGTTGTAGAGACGCGATTAATCGCGTCTTCTTCATCCCAAAATATCGCGTCTTCATCCCAAAATATCGCGTCTTCATCCCAAAATTTCGCGTCTTCATCCCAAAATATCGCGTCTTCATCCCAACAAGGACAAATCCGATTAATTACGCAGGAGATTCCCAGCATCAAAGGACAAATCGTTCTAGAAGGCGATTCTGGTTTAGGCAAGTCGATGTTTCTCCGTTATCTGGTAAAATCTTCTCAAGCTATTGTCGTTTATCTGCCGGCGCACAAGTGCGATAAAGGTGTAATTGAGGCTATTTAGGCAAAGCTGCACGGACAAGCACAAGATGCGGAATTTCTGAAAAACCTGATTTACAGCGGTGCGATAGATATTTGCATCGATGGACTTAACGAAGTTACAGCAGACACACGAGCCAAAATTACGCAGTTTGTCGAGAGCTACTTTCGCGGTAACATCATTATGACTACCCAGCCGCTAGAGTGGATACCCCCCTCAACGGCAAAGATGTATTACTTGCAACCTTTAGAACGTCAACAAATTGAACAATTTTTGATTACCCGACAGCAGCGACTACCTAAAGATGCGAAAATTCAAGGTACTGCTTACGAGCAAGCTTGCAAAAACTACTTAACAGAAGCCTTCAACCAACAGCAATCTCGCGAAGAATTAGAAGCAGCACAACGAACTCTTTCCAACCCGATGGATTTAACTTTAGTTGCTCAAATGTTATCACAAGGCAAGCAACCTGATTTGTTTCGCCTGCAAGAACAGCAATATAAAGAAATGGCAGCAGAATATTTGCAAGAATGGAAGCATGAATTTCCCTTGAAAAAATTCTCCGAAGCTGTCTACCAAATGCGGCTGAATGATGAGAAAGCTTTATCAGGTGAGCTTTTCTATCAAGAATTACACTCGATGGAAGATGAGAAATATAAAATGGTTGTCAGCCGTCAGTGGCAAGATGAAAAAGGAGAACCTAAGAAAGAATGCTACTTCCGCCATGATAAAATTATGGACTTCTTTCTAGTACAAACTTTTCTCGGCGATAGTGACGCAGCCGAACAACGCCTGATTGACCACATGAGCGATCCGCGCTTTCGAGGTGTATACTTTTTGTTAGCAACTTTACTTCATTTAGATAAGGCTAAAGCTCTGCGGGAAGAGTTAATTCAATACGCGGCAAATACCAAGGATCATACTGTGAGTGATACGTTTGTGCAGTTGTTGCGGTCTAGGTGATTTAAACGCACCAGGTAGCAAGGGAAAGCGCAAAGGTTCGCGGAGTTTTTGTAAGAGTGAAGACTGACAGTATTTTTTTATTATCCTCCATCCGCAAATAAAGATTCTAAATCTTGGCGACCACTAACTACTCGTAAAATCTCAACTTCATCATTAAGTACTTTATACAAAATTACGTATCCATCTAACGGCAAGCCTCGCAAATCAGGTCTAATATGAGCATAACTGCGTCCTATGTTGGGAAAATTTGCTATATTTTGACATTTTTTATTAAATTCTCTAAAAAGCTTTTCTCCGACTTCAAGGTTGCGCGTCAGAAAGTAGTCAGCAATCTGATTTAGATCCCGACTTGCGGATGGGGAAATGATATAAATACTCATTCTTGTGCCTCACGCGCATGACGGAATCTTTCGAGTATCTCCATTACTACAGTCTCACCATCCAAACCTTCGCCGCGTTCAAGTTCTACAATAGCAACATCAACTTTTTCACGAGTTTCTTCTATCCACTCTGTATATTCAGAATGCAATTTATCAAATAATCGAAATGCTATATCAACTACTTCCTCAGCCGAAGTATATCTGCCAGTTGCAATTTGTGCTTGAATTAATTTCTCTTGTTCTGGTTTTAGTTGGATGTTCATAATTTTTTACTTCTAGTTCATACGAGCTACGCCGCACATAAAATCAACTTTATAACTTAAATTGCCGTAACAGTGAAGACTGACAGCATTTTTTATGAATTATTTGCAGAGTTTCCCAGTATTTTCTTTGATTTGATTGGGCGATCGCCTACCAATACTCAAGGTTATCAGTTTCGCTCGGTCGAAATCAAACAAACCGCTTTCCGAATTGATGGAGTATTTCTACCACCCCAAAACAGTGCTGACAAAACTGTATATTTCTGTGAAGTACAGTTTCAAAAGGACGAATTTATCTATCATCGAGTATTTGCAGAACTTTTCCTGTTTTTAGACCAAAATCCAGCTACCGTTGACTGGTACGCTGTTATCATCTACCCCAGACGCAGCTTGGAACCCGATGAAACCAGACTTTATCAGGTTTTGCTCGAAAGTCCGAAAGTACAGCGCGTTTATCTCGATGAACTCGAATCAAACGAGTCTTTAGGCGTTAGCGTTGTTAAATTAGTGGTAGAACCAGAACAAACCGCTGTTAATCTCGCTCTTTCACTCATCGACCAAACAAGGCAAGAAATAACAGACACCATTACCAGCCAAGCAATAATAGATTTAATCGAGACGATTATAGTTTACAAATTTCCCCTGTTAAGTCGCCAAGAGGTAGAAAATATGCTAAAATTAAGCGCACTAAAACAAACTAGAGTTTACCAGGAAGCGTTAGAAGAAGGTCGGGAAGAAGGTCTAAGAGCAGGTAAGTTAGCTGCTGTTCCACTACTATTGAAAGCAGGTTTGACTGTCGAACAAATAGCCGAACAGCTAGATATTGATATTGAAGCAGTTAGGCAGGTAGAACAGCAATCTTGAGTAGATTAGACGCAAAAGATAATCATGGCAATTTGGATTAAGTGCGATGTCTGACAAAGAAGAGGGGGGACAAGGAGGACAAAGAGATTAATGCCCCTATGCCCAACTTATCTCAACAATCTTAAACCGCTGAGGGTAACTAACACAGTCGAACCTTCGTGACCAATTACGCCGATGGGTAGATTAATATTCCCCAGGAAGTTGCCTATTAATAGCAAGATAATAAACGACAGAGCAACAACAATATTCTGTTTCACTATCCCATGCGCTCTCCTACCTAAACGCATCGCCACTGCAATTTTCTCTAATCTATCCGCCATCAACACGATATCTGCGGTTTCTAAGGCTACATCACTCCCGGCTACTCCCATCGCGATACCTACAGATGCCTGAGCTAGTGCTGGTGCATCATTGATACCATCCCCGACCATTGCCACTGTTTGGTATTTTTCCTGAAGACGGCGAATTACATGTAGCTTATCTTCGGGTAGCAGTTGTGCGTACACCTTGTCAATCCCCACCGCTTGGGCGACACTATCAGCTGTGCGCTGGTTATCGCCAGTTAACATGACGATTTGTTCAACTCCCAAAGTTTTTAAGCGGGTGATGGTTGCTGCTGCTTCTGCTCTTATTTCGTCAGCGATCGCTATTAATCCTATCACCTCCTGTCCCTGTGCTACCCAAACGACTGTTTTACCTGACTGCTCCAGTACAGGGGCAAGTTTGTTTAATTCTTCTGGTAAATTTCCCACATACTGCTGCACAAAAGCAACATTCCCGACAATCACCTTTTGGTCTTTGTTGATACCGACAATTCCCTGTCCGGGGATAGCTTGCACCTCAACTGCACTAACCCAATTTAACTCAGCAGCCGCCTGGACAATGGCATTGCCGATGGGATGTTCGGAACTAGATTCCACCGTTGCTGCTACTTTCAATACATCAGCTTCCGAATATCCACTAGCAGCAATCACTCGAAATACTTGCACTTGTCCTGTAGTCAGAGTACCAGTTTTATCGAAGGCGATCGCTCGAACTTTTCCCATCATTTCCAATTGGCTACCATTTTTAAACAAAATCCCTTGTCTCGCACCATTAGCTATTCCGGATAATAGTGTAGGCATAATAGCAGCCATCAGCGCACAGGGAGAAGCTACCACCAAAAAAGTCAGCGCCCGATAAATCGTCGTTTCCCAGTCCCAACCCCAGAGAAAAGGTGGTAAAATTGCTAGTAATATTCCCGCGAGAACAATAAAGCGTGCATAACCGCGTTCAAATTTTTCGATAAACTGTTGCGAAGGCGGTTCTTCAGTCTGCGCCTGTTCTACCAAACGAATCACACGCTGAATTAAACTACTTTCCGGTGGTTGATGCACCTTCAACTTCAAAGCACCATAGCCATTAAGTGTACCTGCAAACACTTCCTCACCCACCGTCTTCTCCACAGGTAAAGACTCTCCAGTAATCGCCGCTTGATTGATGGTGCTGTAACCAGATATAATCACCGCATCAGTGGGAATTAACTCCCCCGGTTTGACGACAATCTCATCACCCACCTTCAACTGCGAAATCGGAACCTTTTCTTCCCGTCCCTGACGCAAAATCATTGCTGTGTCTGATGTCAGGCTCATTAAACTGCGGATACTGCGCTCAGTTCGCCGCATCGCGTAACCTTCCAATGCGCCACTAATGGCAAAAATGAGAATTAAGATTGCCCCATCGATAATTAGGTGATATTCCCTTTGCCATAAACCCAAACTAGCAGCACCCACAGCCGCCACAATCATCAACAAATCGACATCGAGTTCTTTTTCTTTAAAAAGGGTAGTCAACCCCTCACGGGCACTTTCGTAGCCACCAATCACATAAGCAGCAGGAAGTAAAAGCAGCGCTAATCCTAAAAAGCCGAGATGTAAAGAGAATGCACCTAAAAGCAACAATACACCACAAGCGATCGCGGCTAAGGTATCTGAATGTTCTTTAGTAAATTGAGTTAAGCGTTCTGGGTAGAGCATCAAAGTTGAACCAACACATACTCTCTCACCCTAAACCTTGACATTAATGTTAATGTCAAGAAAGAAATTCTGCTTGCGATCGCAGTTTTGCGCCAATTTTATCTGCGTACATCTGCGTTCATCTGCGGTTCAATCTAAAAAATACTGACTTATACTCATAGATCGGCGTTGCTGAATCAAGATATGAATTTGTCTCACGCAGAGCCGCAAAGACGCAGAGAGTAAGAGTTTAAGAGATCTGATTTTTAAGTTTCATATTTCAATTCAGCAAAGCCCATAGGTCTAATGACTCATAACTTAACCATCAAAGAATTCACTTCCGCAGTGGGAGGCGGCATTACACCACGCATGGTGAGACATTATCATCAATTGGGGTTATTGCCGCAACCAGTGCGAAGCAAGAGCAATTACCGCCTCTATACTCAAAAGGATGTCCGACGACTGCAACGTATTGTCGCATTGAAGCAACAAGGATTTCAGCTAAACCACATCCGCCAAATTCTGGAAGTGGAACCCCAAGCCGATACAACCGTAACTCTAATGTCGCAACTTCAGCAGCAATATCGGGCAGTTATGCAGCAAATTTCCCAACTACGGCAAACAGCATCAGCATTAGAGGGATTATTAGGACGCGATCGCGATTGTCAAATCATCCAAGCGGAAGTTCTGTCTCAACTCAAGTTATTAGAAGTAGAAACCCAAGCAGGAGTTGGAGGACTAGACAATCTTTGGAGTAGATTAGATGCTGAAGTTCATACTCACCCGGAAGCTTTTCAAGAATCTTTACAATGGTTGCTACCTGATTTATCTAACCGTTCGGAAATTGAACAGCATCTAATTTCTCAGATGGTTTTGGCTTGTGGCGATGTTAGTTTGGTGTCGTTTGTCAGGTTGGGAAATAAAGCGATCGCCGCCAGTCGGGAAGCGCTGAAATCAAGCTGTCAAGTTGTTGTCGATATTCCCTCAGTCGCAGCTGCTTTAGATAATACTCGATTAGTCCACTTAGGATGTCAAGTTGAAACTTTAATTGACAATCCCCACGTCACCACCGCCACAGAGGCAGAAATAGCATTTTGGCAGCATCAGGAATGGCGTGAAAAATTGCCGCAAGTCACCAAGGGTTGTGTGCTAGTTATTGGTTATGCTCCCTCAGTGCTTCTAGAAGTCTGTGAAGCCATTGAAAACCAAAAAATTCAGCCTGCACTAGTGATTGGGATGCCCATTGGTTTTAGTCATGCACCCGCCGCCAAGCGACAATTAATGCAAAAATCTGTGCCGTTTATCACCATTGAAGGGACTTTGGGCGGTGGGTTATTAGCTGCTACTGCCTTGAATGCCCTGGTTGAGTCGCTGCTAGAGAAGCCTGATTGTCATTGTTATTTAACTAAAGAATCTTGTTAAAAAATTATTTAATTTCTTCAATTATGCTTTTTTTGGTAATTTAATAACTGGACTTTAGACTAAAAAGCACAAAATGACTCAGGGAAGCTAAGTTAAGA
>CAXTNZ010000318.1:0-7411 GCA_964245695.1 uncultured bacterium
TCAAAAACCCTTCCCCATTCCCCATGACTTTTGACCAATGACTTTTGACCAATGACTTTTGACCAATAACTACTAACTATATGGTGACGACCCAGGTTAAAACACTTTACGTCAACTGTGTGACTGGAAATGATGCCAATGCTGGTTCACTTTTGGCTCCCTTTAAAACCCTCAGCCATGCTTTAAAAGTAAGCACAAAATCTACAATTATTCACTTGGCGGTGGGAAATTACAATGCTGTCAGTGGGGAGGTGTTTCCGCTCTCGATCCCCGATGGGGTGCTGGTGGTGGGTAACGAAGCCACGAAGGGTCACTTAATTGTGATTGAGGGGAGTGGTGCATATCAAAGCCAAAGCTTTGGTTTGCAAAACATCACCCTGTTATTGCTAGGTGAGGCTACTGTCATGGGTGTGACGGTGACGAATTCAACCGCAAAAGGCACTGGAGTTTGGATTGAATCGACAGCACCATCTTTGGTTAATAATACTTTTAGCAAATGTGGGCGGGAAGGTGTGTTTGTGACGGGTAGTGCTAAACCTGCAATTCTGGACAATGTGTTTGTGCAAAACGCTGTCAGTGGGCTGGTGATGGCACGTAATAGCAAAGGGGAAGTGCTGCGGAATATTTTCCAAAAAAATATTATTGGCATCGCCATTAGTGACTCAGCCGCGCCTTTAATAGCAAATAACAAATTATCAGAAAATCGCACAGCGATCGCTCTTTCTAGAGAGGCGCAACCTGTGCTGCGTCATAATCTGATTGCCCAAAATTCCCAAGGAGGACTTTTTGTCAACGGTAATGCCGTTCCAGATTTAGGTAGGAAACAAGACACTGGCGGCAATATTTTTCGCGATAATAATGAATTTGATTTACAAAATGCCACCTCACAAAAGTTGGTTTCAGCAGGCAACCAGTTGAATCCTACCCAGGTAAAGGGACTTGTAGAGTTTATCGTTGCTACAGAAGAAATTGTCAATCCTCATGTAGATATACGTTCTTTCCCCGACCTTGTGGGACACTGGGCAGAACCATTTATCCGCGCATTAGTGAGCATGAACTTAACTCATGGTTTTGCTGATGGTAGCTACCAACCAGATAAACCAATGACTCGCGCTCAATACGCAGCTTTAGTAGCGGCTGCCTTTAACCCCACTCCCAAACGCCCAGCACCTGATTTTACTGACATACCAAAAGATTTTTGGGCAAATGATGCCATAAAAATCGCGGCTAGCGGCGGCTTTGTCGGCGGATTTAGCGATCGCACTTTCCGTCCCCATCAAAAAGTGCAGCGGCTACAGGTAATTGTCTCCCTGGTTAACGGACTGAGACTGCCTGCGGCTCATAGCGATGCCTTACTCTGCTACAGTGACCGTAATACCATTCTTGATTATGCTCGAACAGCAGTTGCAACTGCTACACAACAAAAAATCGTAGTCAATTACCCAGACCCCAAGCAAATCGAGCCTTCTCGTGAGGCGACACGCGCCGAAGCCGCAGCAATGGTTTACCAAGCATTAGTCGCTATTAAAAAATCTCCCCCTATAAACTCTCCCTATGTTGTTTCGACTTTTCCAGTTGACCAGTAGAATAAAAAACACTGCCTATAAACTTGGAAACACTTGGTAACTAACCCTGTAGCTAAAAGCACTTCGAGGCTGTATGCGATGGGAGCAAAATTTATACCTATTGCCAGAAGCCGATAGCCAGATGTTCACACAAACCTTGGACACCTCTACCACGCCACATCGCTCAACGCTTGAAACTTCCCTAAGTTGGCTCGACGCGGGGAACCCGCGCACGCAAGTTCTCTCAGCACACGAGTGGCTCGACTTGGCAGCAGCCTTATTAATTCACTATAGTTTTGACCTCAGTGGGTATAGTGCCAGTGAGTTAGTTAACCGTTGGCAAACACAGTACCCAGTTAATTGGCTACACCTGGCAGTAATTGAGGCACTGTATCAAGGTCGTTACAAAGCGTTTTCAGTTCAGCAAATCTTGACATTTTGGCAGCGGCGCGGGCAGGCAATTTTTCATTTCAACATGGAATTTGAACGCCTGATTTGCAGCAAATTTCCCGAAAGTTTAACTTCACTTGCTTCACCATTTCTATCTCCTGCTCAGGAAAATACTGCTGAATTACCACCAGCAGCAAATTCGTTACCTGACTCACTAACTGCTGCTAGCGTCAATACTCCGCCTCTACAACTGATGAGTCAGGAAGAAAAGCCACTCGAAGCTGAGGAGGAAACGCGCCAAACTAGCAAGGAGAAAGTTTTGGTATCTTCCTCAGTTAAAGTATATAAATCTTCGCAAACGCGTCAGCCAACTTATGCTTTAAACCAAACAACCGCTTCTGGGCGGATTCTCAATTCCCAAGCATCAATTTTGAACAAACAAGCGGATTTGTCTGCACCTGCGGTGAATCATCCGCCAATTGGACAATTCACCCCAGAAAAAAGCGATCGCTCTGAATCATTTACATCAAAACTGAAAGCGATGTCTGGCGAGACAACGCGTAGCGCCTACGCTCAAAAACAAATTAATGACGAAAATAACTAAGAGCTATCAATCAGCTTAATTCGTCGGCTCAACCATAGCTTTTAAACCCTTGGTCTTAAGTAGCTTCACCATCCCCTCGGCGTTATAGCGACTGCTAAAAACTCCGGCTTGCATAACTCCTCTACCCTGCCAAACGGTAGCAAAAGCACCAGGGGCAAGAAATCGCACTAATTCCTGATCTTTTTGATTTGCTATTTCCACCATCACCCGGTAACGTAAACTCCTTTGGGTTACGCCCATAGACAAAGGTGATTGACTAGCGCCAGACCTTTTCGTAGGCTCACTTTCAGGTGCTGGCACTTTTGGCAGATTGCGAGTATTGCCAATCGGGTTAGGGCGATCGCTAACCTCCAAAATAGCTGATTCGCTCACAGAAGCCGCTTCTAATATTGGCAATGATTGTCCTTGACTTTTTGCCGTTTGCAGTGGTGGGGATGCGGATTGCGGTGCGGTAAACTCAATTGTGTTGGGATCAGTCCGCACATAATTCATCTGTGGCGGATCAGCGGTAGTTGCGATTGAAGGTGGCGCTGAAACTGATCCCCGATACCCTGGCTTGCGGCTAGGAGTAGGGAATATAGCTGCCCTAGAGGTGGGTTGCTGTTGATTTGCAGAAACCACCGGAAGTGGAGAATTGGCAGGTTGCAGTGGCAGCAATTGTGGATTTAATCGCCCAGAAGGAATGTTATTTTGATTATTTCGCGCAATGCTGTGACTGGGCAATGGCGCTCTTAATTTGCCAGTTTGCGAGATTGGTGCAGAAAAAGTGACTTCTCCACCTGCTGGCGTTGCAAGTGCTGTATTGTTGGGCAAAGAAGCGATGGATGCCGTTGTAGCTTGCATATCTACTTTACCCGCGATGCGCTTGAAAGCCAAAATATTACCATTGGCAGAAATCACTTGCTTGGCGGCTAAAGCGTTAATGTCATAGCGAGCATTATTGCGAAACTGATTACCGCCCGGTTCGGATGCGTTGCCCA
Source organism: uncultured bacterium (assembly GCA_964245695.1). Classification (GTDB taxonomy): domain Bacteria; phylum Cyanobacteriota; class Cyanobacteriia; order Cyanobacteriales; family Nostocaceae; genus Hassallia. Next base: position 3,540 of record CAXTNZ010000318.1, read on the forward strand.
AATCGGGAATTGCTTGAGCGATCGCCACTAACCCATCTTCTTTACTACCCTCAATCAGATTATTCCGGAAAATTGGGCGGGCATTAGCTTGCACGACAATCCCCGCCCGATTGTTCTGAATTTTATTGCCCACCACTATTGGAGAGGCATTTTGGGCAATATTAATCCCAAAGCCCGTTTGTTCAAACACATTTTCCTGCACCTGGGCACGAGAATTACCGGCGATGGTGATTCCATTCGCCCCATTACGATAAAAGTAATTCTTGCTAATAATAGGCGCACTGTTGCCATTGATGGAAATTCCATCTTGGGTACTACCAGTAAAGGTATTTTCTTTGATGATCGGATTGCTCGATTCAATCCACAACCCGTAACCACGGCGATTTCGGTTCGTCACTGTCACCCCAGTTAAAATGGCTTGGTTTGCCCCCACAATTGTGGTGTTTTGTCCGCCATAGCTGCGGCTGAGGTACTCACCACCCCCCTGAATCTCAATACCGCGTCCTAACTTCTGGGAATCTCCTTGAATTGACACGCCAGGTTTAAGCATTAAAGGAAATACTTCTCCAGTTTCAGCGCTGTAAGTGCCGTTGGAGAGCATAATTACAGTATTGGGCTTGGCTACTTGCAGCGCTTGGGTAATCGTTTTCCAAGGAGCTTGTTCACCACCATTGCCTACCTTGTCATCTCCGACACTTGGGTTGACAAACAGCACATTAACCTGAGAAATTGTTTTTTCACCCAGGGGCATGTGATTTGGTGGAGATGGTATTTGAGCAATGGCAGTTTTGGCAATGCTCAAGCTAGCCGTAGTTGCCACTTGTATGCCAACGATAAAACACAAAATAGAGGAACGAAAAACTAAAAGCATTGCTAATTCAAGGAAAGAATATGGTTTGTTACCTTTGGCGATTAGCATTGCTGGCAGCATATCTGCCTGACGGTAGTTAGGAAACACAAAGGGGGGAATCAAGTTTAAAACACTCCTTACAACCAACAATAAATTTTTATACTCTCTCAAAGGCTAGGATGTCGATAAGATTACTCAGATGTTGACCTATTGGCTCCTTTTAATAGAAAGTAATTTTGTAAATAACCAACGATGCGAAAAACCGCAGCGAATATGAAAGAGGCTGGCTGTTACGATGAAAGCACTAATGGGGTTGTTGTAATGGTCGAGCCATACAGCCAAACAGAGCAGATACACCAATTTGTTTACCGCATTTTAGACGCAAATTTAGATCGCGCTCGTGAAGGCTTGCGAATTATCGAGGAATGGTGTCGCTTTGGTTTGAATAATGCTCAGTTGGCAGGACAATGCAAGCATATGCGACAAGAGATAGCTAACTGGCATACGGCACAAATGCGGGCGGCACGGGATACATTAGGCGATGCTGGCACTGAGTTAAGCCATCCTCAGGAAGAACAACGTGCCAGTATTCAATCGTTATTACAAGCTAACTTCTGTCGTGTACAAGAAGCAATGCGGGTGCTGGAAGAATACGGCAAGCTTTACCATCCAAACATGGGAAAAGCTTTTAAGCAGATGCGCTATCAGGTTTATACCCTGGAAAGTACTTTAATGGGTTATCAGCGTCATCATCTGCTGTGGCGATCGCGCCTGTATCTTGTCACCTCCAAAAGTGAAAACTTGTTGGAAACCGTTGAAGCTGCCCTCAAAGGTGGATTAACGCTTTTGCAGTACCGCGACAAAACCGCTGATGATACTGTGCGTCTAGAACAAGCTAAAAGGCTGCGGCAGCTATGCCACGCCTATGGCGCTCTTTTCATTATCAATGATCGCGTGGATCTGGCAATGGCGGTGGATGCAGATGGGGTGCATCTCGGACAACAAGATATGCCCATTGCCATTGCCCGACAATTACTCGGTTCACAGCGCTTAATAGGTCGTTCTACCACAAATCCAGAAGAAATGCAAGGGGCGATAGCCGACGGTGCAGATTATATCGGCGTTGGACCAGTTTATGAAACACCCACAAAAGCGGGTAAGGCAGCAGCTGGCGTAGAATATGTTAGTTATGCGGCTAAAAATAGTCCGATACCGTGGTTTGCTATTGGGGGAATTGACCCGAATAATATCAATGACGTGATTGATGCAGGTGCGGAACGTGTGGCGGTGGTGCGATCGCTTATGGAAGCTGAACATCCTACTTTGGTGACACAATATTTCCTCTCCCAACTTTATCGCGTTAAAGCAAACGCTTAAAAAACTCGTTCATTTAAAATGGTTTTTTGTAAGTTTGTGAAAGCTTATGTCTGATCGGATTACACTTCAAGTAAACGGGGAGACTCGTAACTGCTCATCTCAAACGCCTTTACCTGACATACTCCAACAACTAGGTTTCAATCCCCGTTTAGTCGCGGTAGAGTATAACGGTGAAATTTTACACCGTCAGTTCTGGACCCAGACAAAAGTACAACAAGGCGATCGCTTAGAAGTAGTAACAATTGTTGGGGGTGGTTGAGTCAATGGTCAATTGTCAAGGGTCAATGGTCAATGGTCAATGGTCAACGGTCAAGGTATCTTTGGAACAATGGACAATGGACTAACTCCTAACAAGAGACTCACGAATATAAAGCGATCGGTGAAGCGTTTTGCGTTTTGCTAGTTCTTTTCCTTTGCGACCTAGTTGTTCGCGCAAATGCTGGTCAAAGCACAACCGACTGAAAGCTTGCAAAATTTCATAGCCAGAATTTGGATTAACCAGTATACCATTTTCCTCGTGGCGAACTGCGTCGATTACGCCGCCTAAAGAAGATGCAATTACAGGTTTGCCGAAGTAACCCGCTTCTAAGTAAACTGCATCAAAACCCTCTATACTGGCAGATTTAGTGTCAAACAAAGTCAGCATTGCAAATAAGTCACAAGCTGCATAGTAGCCAGCTAATTCCCGATCAGGCACATATCCGGCAAAGTGTACCCGTCTATCTACCCGCAAGCGACAAGCTAGAGATTTCAGTTGGGACTCATAAGCACCTTGCCCACAAAGTATATAGTGAACATCTATGCCCTGAGTTAGCAGTAGTGTTAAATTTTCTATCACTCGGTCGAAGCCTTTACGCTTCTCAATTTGTCCTACCGAGAGAATGACTACTGCTGTTTCCGGAATATTATACGCCTGACGCACGCGCACACGTAAATCATCAAGAGTAACAAGGCTTGCAGCTACGCCAAATTTTTCCGGTCTGAGTGCAGGATTAATAATGTGGGTAGGCGTATTTAATCTGAAATTTGCTCTGAGGTAATCTTGTGTAAAGGAACTTTTACAAACAATTCCTTCAGCTCGTTTAAGTGTCAATGCAAATAGCGATCGCCACAAGGGATTGCCTAAAACATAAACAATATCATTGCCATGTAAATATATAAAAAAGCGAATAGGTAGTAAATAGCTTAATAGCAACAATGCTGGAAAGTTGTAGCCGTGACTCCACTCTATGTAACGATAGCGATAGCGAAAATAGAGTTGGATGGCTAGCACAAATGACCAGACCATATTCAGAATATGCTTTATTGTATTCTCTACAAAACTATTATGCCCGAATCTAAAGTTTGACCAGCGATACACGGGAAACTGTTGACTCTGGTCAAATGCTTTATCTCCTGAACACCCAGCCGCTAGAACAATTACCCGTTCTGGATCTTGCAGACAGCGATTATAGATATATTCTCCAATTTCACCCTGTTTTGGCAGGAAGGTACGGGATATGACTAGGATATCAGGATAGGCAGTTTTGTCTCGGATTTTTGCATCTATTTGTGTTATGTTTTCCATGAAAAACTCACTGAATAAACTTCTTAATTCTTCATCATGTGGACTAGAGTGAGGAAGTGAGAAAAAGTAGGTTTTTAT
>CAXTNZ010000319.1:0-7303 GCA_964245695.1 uncultured bacterium
GTTAAAGTGGGCATTACGCCATAGATTGACAACATTGGGTATTGCTCTGGCTTTCTTCATTGCCAGTTTGATGCTGATTCCCGGTATCCCCAAAGGTTTTGTGGATGACGGAGATTTGGGTATTTCCACTGTTTTGATTGAATTACCACCCGGTTCCACCTTGCTAGATATCAACAAAGTCGCGACGCAAGGAACCAACCTCATCCGGCAAAATCCAGCAGTTGAAAGTGTTCTAGCCACAGAAGAAATAAATTCCGCTACCCTCACCGTCAAACTCAAACCCAGAGAAGAACGAAAAGTTACTCAAAAAGAGTTTGAGGTGCAAATACGTCCTATATTCCAGCAAATACCGGGAGCGAGAATTAGTTTCAAAGCTGAAGGACCTGGTGGCAGTGGTAAGGAATTATCTATAGTTCTCAGAAGTGAGAATCCAGACGCTTTGCTTGAAGGTGCTAACGCACTCGAAAAGCAGATGCGAAGCATACCCGGATTAGTGGAGGTGTCCTCAACTGCGAGTTTGGTCAAACCAGAGATTTTGGTAATTCCCGATCCGCAACGAGCAGCAGATTTAGGTGTAACGGTACAATCAATTGCCCGGACAGCATCCCTGGCAACTATAGGCGATATTGAGGCAAATTTGGCGAAGTACAATCTTCCCGATCGCCAAATTCCAATTCGCGTCCAAATCGATCCGAAAGCGCGAACAGACATCAACACAATCAAAAATCTGCAAGTCCCGACTCAAAATAACACCTTGGTTCCCCTGATTGCTGTGGCAGATATCCGCTTTGGTAGCGGTCCTGCAACCGTCAACCGTTTTGACCGCGCTCGTCAAGTTGCGGTGGAAGCAAACTTACAAGGTATCTCTTTAGGAGAAGCAGTAAATGCAGTTGACAAGTTACCTGCATTCACCAACTTGCCACCAGGAGTCACTCAGCAATCTTCTGGAAGTGCGAAAATTATGGCAGAAATCTTCAGTCGCTTTGGTACTGCACTGGGGCTGGCATTAATGAGTATCTATGCGATTCTGGTTTTGCTGTATAATAACTTCCTCTATCCCATAGCGATTATGATGGCGTTGCCCTTTTGTTTAGGGGGGGCACTCGTAGCCTTGATGGTTGCTCAAAAACCCTTGGGAATTTACGCCTTGATTGGTATCGTTTTGTTGATGGGAGTTGTTACCAAAAACTCGATTCTCTTGGTGGACTATGCAATTATGAACCTCCAAGAAGGCAAAAAACAACGTGAGGCGCTCCTAGAAGCCGGATTGTCACGTTTGCGCCCAATTATGATGACTTCTTTAGCAACTATTGCCGGTATCATTCCTCTAGCTTTAGGAATTGGTGCCGGTGCTGAAGTTCGTCAACCGATGGGAGTTGCGATTCTGGGCGGTTTCACAACTTCCACTTTGCTGACTTTGGTGGTAGTGCCGGTGATATTTACTTACATCGACTCTTTCCAAAGGTGGATTGTGGATACGGCAAAATATGGCTTTGGCAAGAAACGCCGACGCAAAGTTGCCCAGGAGCGTGAAATAGTCAATCTGCCACCGAAGAGTGAAAAATCCGTCTCCTAAATACTCAGTTGGCAAATTGTGGTATAATAGCTGTTAGTCTTATTTTGGCTAACAGCTTTCGCGGGTGTAGTTCAGTGGTAGAATCCTTGCTTCCCATGCAAGTTGTCGTGGGTTCGAGTCCCATCGCCCGCTTTGAAGATGAATTCAAGTTTTGAATGGTTGTACAAGGTGTGTACATTCATAAATTTGCTATAAGTTAACCTTTTATCTGATCATCGGTTCCACTACCACTTTCTTCTCAACATCATCCACCATTACCCGCGCCAATCCAAACTGCTCAATTACCGCAGCATTCGTCGTCAAATGCAGACTCACCTCAGCCACGCGATACTCACTTTTCTCGCTAGCTAATGCAGCTGGTAGCAATAACTGATCCGCCAAATGTTCATCTACTGGTGCGCCTGTTTGATTAAACTTTAGCAGTTCCTCACAAGCCATTTGGGCAACTTTTTCTGCTGACAACCGCTTCTCTCCTAACCCACTAAACCCAGATACACTATTCTTATACTTAGAGGTGAGAAACAAACCCGCGCCAGGTGCAATACCCTTTTCTCGCAACGCCTGCACAGCAACTTTTAATTTGGCTTCTTGTAATAAATTTTCGGCACGATTTGCCATCCTTTGGGGAATATTGGCAGGTAATTCTGTTACCACCGCCAGTCCCCGCACTTGTTGTAAGTCACCGCGTTCTAGCAAGTTGATACCAGTGGGTTTTTTACCGCCACTCACGCGCAATTGCACTTCTCCCCCACCTTGAGGATACCACCCCCAAGCGCCGAGCTTTACCTCAGCCTCCACGCCCATTTTCTGTAGCATTGGCAAATAAACTTGTTCAATGTACGTCATTGAAGGGCTAAAAGCAACGTGAGTTCCACCTCGTAGCGTTACTTGGGAATCACCATCAGCTAGCGCCAAAGGCAAGAGTATAGTCTGCAACACCAAAGTAACAGCACCCGCAGAACCGCCTTCTCGCGCTTCGCTGACATCAAAGGTGTAATTTCCCGCTTGCACAGAACTACCTGGAGTGAATTCTAGCATCATCGAACCGAAAGCATCACCCCGCAGTTTGGCATGACAAATTGCCGCAGCAGCGCGAACAGATGTTAGGTGTTGTGCTGCTAACCCCGGCTTTTTGCGTCCAGCGCGAATGTTGTAAATGCGTATGGGTTCACCAGTTATGGTTGCGAGACTCAAGGAGGTGCGGAGAACTTGTCCCCCACCTTCTCCATATGAACCGTCAATTTCAATCATGCAGTGCAATTCCTTTGTATTATTGTAGTACTACAATAATACAATGTGTAAAGATGGTTTGTCATGCTGTTAAGCAATAAGAATTATTGGCGTTGCATATTGGCGGGATTATTAGACGTATTGTAGAGACGTAGAGCGTGGAACGTCTCTACTACGATTCATTCGGCGATTATGCAACGCCAAAAATTAATTGTAAATCTAACACAAAACCAGGAAGAACATCTTCACCAGATAAACTAGTAGGAGATTGTAAAACTTCTACTTCTACCAAAGGTCGATAAATTTCTACTTGTTTCTTTTTAGGATTAATCAACCAACCTAAGCGCAAACCATTTTCTATATATTCCTGCATTTTTGCTTGAGTATCTTCTAAATCATCACTTTCAGATACCAATTCCACTACAAAATCAGGACACAAAGGTAAAAACTTCTTTCGTTGACTTGAAGTGAGTGCATCCCATCTTTCCATCTTTACCCAAGACGCATCGGGGGAACGAGTTGCACCATTTGGAAGTTTAAAACCTGTGGAAGAATCAAAAGCTTTTCCGAGATTATTTTGACGGTTCCAGATTCCTAAATCAATATAAATTTCAAAGTTACGGTTTCCCGTTTCTCCTCCAGTAGGTGACATAATAACTAATTCTCCATATCGCGTTAATTCCAGTCGTAATTCTTTGTTAAAAAGAACAACTTGTTCAAATTGTTCATCTGTAAATTTGAGATTTGGGGGTAACTGTAAAGTTAAGGCACTCATAGTTAATTCTCCAGAAAATGTTAGATTAGGTTGATGGGTTCCTAATTTTTAATTGAAGCATCTTACTCTTACCAGGATTCATCAATCCATAGGGATCGACCATTTCTTTAAATTTTAAATGTTCGGGAGCGATCGCTCTCCTCCAGCCTTCTTCTATAAAATAGGAGTGGGGATTGGCAATAAATACGCCTTTGTCTTCGTGATAGCGGATAATCTCATTCAGCCGTTCTTCCGTGGTGAAGCGCACCAACTGCAAACCTGGATTAGCTACTGCACCATTGGCGCGAATAAATTCTAAGTGCATCATCACCTCATCCCCAAAGTGATGATACATATGTTCGATTGTTTGCAAATTATCATTAGGGAAGATGCTTTGCAAGTATGTAATAGAAGTATCTTCGCTTCGGGCGTGTAAGGTAGTGTGGTTCCAGGTAAATTCTCCCAAATTAACATGTTTTCCGGCTTCTTGTGCTATTTTTTTATAAGTAATTTTCCCTTCATATTGCTGCAACAATCCAGACAACGATTCTAAGTTGGGTTCGGCAATTATCAATAAAGCCGCATGACTTTTATCAGGAATGTATTGCCGCAAAGCAGTAAAATATTGAGGAATCGGTGATGCAAAGATGCCTATTTCTTTCTTAATTATGCCGTCGGCATTGGCTAACGCTTGCCCAAATTTTGCCGCTGTCATAAAGTCGTCAAAGGTGACAATCAATTCTGCCCAAGGATAAGCCGATCCTAAAGGAATTTCTAGTTCGGTGATGATGCCGTTAATACCCCAAGCATGATTCACCTTTTGTACGTCATCACCGCGCAATTCAATGACACGCGGTTCCGATTCTAATGTAACGACTTTTAAAGCAAGGAGATTACCGTGATCGCCTAACAATCCATATTGTATCGAACCAATCCCCCCACTACCACCAGCAATAAATCCCCCAATTGTCGCGGTACGATAGGTTGAGGGAACCATCCGCATTTCCCAGCCGATATCATGGGCTTTTTTATCCAACGCAGCTAACTTTACCCCAGCTTCAACTCGCGCAACTCCTGGTTTTACCCAGAGAATCTCCTGCATTTTCGTCAGATCGACAATTACGCCAGCGTGTAGCGGTACGCATTGTCCATAATTCCCCGTTCCTGCACCCCGCACTGTCACCGGCACGCGATATTGCACGCAAGCGGCTGCTACTTTTAACACTTCTGCTTCATTGGCGGGACGCACAACTATATCCCCGACTTTTCCTGTGAGTTTTGGCACGAGAACTGGGCTAAAGGTGTGATAATCCTGGGATAATTTGGCTACTTGTGCAGGTTCAGTGATAATTTCTATACCTGCGAGAGAATTTATCAGGGCATCTAAGTCGAATAATTTTGCTGGTGTTGTCGTCATAGTTACAAATTAATAGAATAGGAACCACAGATGCACACAGATAAACACAGATGTTTTTTATCTCTGTACCCTGCGGTCAGCCACAAGGAACAGCAGCAACGTCTAAAAGCAAACGCGTCTACATCTGTGTTTTATCTCTGGTGTTAGTTTTGATATTTAACAGCGCTTTCGTGCCATTTACTTAATATAAAGTCAGATAAGGCACTTGAGCCGAGAAAAATTGCAACGCCTAAATCTTTAGCTGATTCGGAGTGTACATTCTAAAATCAACTTTTGGTTTATTAGAGAATAGGGCTGAATTTCTAAAGCGCGTTGAAAAACTTTTATGGCTTTAGCGTACTCTCCCAATGCGGAATAACACAAGCCCATGCCGTGAAGTGCGCCAAAATGTACCGGAATTAGTTCCACGACTTTCTGACAGTCTAAGAGCGACTTTTTATACTTGCCACTCGTGTAGAAGAGAAAAGCACGGCGATTCCAAGCTTCGGCAAAATCTGGTTGGTCGTTGATCAGTTCGTTCAGCACTGCTTCGGCTTCGACAAGTTCCCCAGCATCCAGTAACTTTTGACTGCGGTCGATAATTTCTAGCCCATAAATTCCTTTTTGCTTGAACCAGATGCGCCAGAGTTTCCTAGTCGCCTGCTCGCGAACTATTTCGTCGGGATTTTTCAGGTCTTCAAGTAAGGAATCAATTGATAAAAAATCCATAAATTTGAGGTAAGCGATTGTATATTAGTAAAACTTTCGCACAAAACTATCTAATAAAATCACTTTTAAAGGCATCTTTAAATTCCCACAACAATTGCAATTTATACAATTGTTGTGTTATTTGTTGTAGTCAGAACTACTATTAATGCATGAGTAGATATGTATAGTCATTAGTGATTGGTCATCAGTACATACACAAACTTTATAAAACTGCAAAGGTATGGTTGGTAGTTGACAAATCCCTAGTGAGTAATAGTTGATAAAAAGATAACAAAAAATAAATGACTATGCCAAAACAAAACAGCGTTTCTCGGCATATTGTTCTCACTTCTCATCCCAGTCGTTCTGGTCCTAAACCGATCGCTATTAACTGGGGAGCAGCTGATCCGATGCAACGAGGTCCGGTGATTGCTACTCTGACTAAGCAGGCGCACCGCAATGTCATTGGGACTCATTCTGGTGGTTATGCGGTTTATCGCGCTTTAGCAGTGGCTAGCGGAGCGCTGCAATCAGATCATATAGCGGATTTAACTAACACGTCTCCAACAGAGCGTATTGGACCATATCCAAGCTGGTCTGACCCGGATAAAATCGTTTCTCTTGACCCGTTTGGCGCGATCGCCTCTGAGGTGTTTGCATCCTACTACGAACAGGGATATGATATCCGTCCGACGATCGCCATCACCAAAGCTCACATCAATATGCCTGAACTGCAAGAAGCGATCGCAAAAGGACGCTTGCAAGTTGATGGCAAAATTATGAAAGCGGGTGGCGATTTGGTGGTGACTAAAGCCGCAATTGAGCCTGTTTGGTATTTACCAGGACTTGCCAAGCGGTTTAATATCACTGAAGGCGAGTTGCGTCGCGCTTTATTTGAACAAACTGGGGGAATGTTCCCCGAACTGGTGACACGCTCGGATTTGGAGGTATTTTTGCCGCCAATTGGAGGTTTGACGGTGTATATAGTCGGGGATTTAGAAGCGATCGCCGATCCTAATAAGCCTTTAGCAGTCAGGGTACATGATGAATGCAACGGTTCCGATGTCTTCGGCTCGGATATTTGCACTTGTCGTCCCTATCTGGTACATGGAATTGAGGTGTGTGTGCAAACGGCACAAGAAGGCGGTGCAGGGGTAATTGTCTATTGTCGCAAGGAGGGTCGCGCCCTCGGAGAGGTAACGAAATTCTTGGTTTACAATGCCCGTAAGCGTCAAGAAGGAGGCGATCGCGCGGATGCTTATTTTGAGCGCACCGAATGTGTGGCGGGTGTCCAAGATATGCGTTTCCAAGAACTAATGCCGGATGTGCTGCACTGGTTGGGCATTACCCGCATCGACCGCATGGTATCCATGAGTAATATGAAGTTCGATGCCATAACTCAGTCGGGAATTGAGATTGTGGAACGCATAGCGATTCCAGAGGATTTGATTCCCCTGGATGCGCGGGTAGAAATTGAAGCCAAAAAAGCTGCTGGTTATTTTACCACAGGGGATGTGTTGGATGCAAACAGTTTAGCTGATGTGAAGGGACGAGCTTTGGAGTAGGGACTAGGGACAGGGGGACAGGGGGACAGGGAGAATAATTAATTCTTGTTTCCCCCACTCCCCCACTCCTCCAC
>CAXTNZ010000320.1:0-7208 GCA_964245695.1 uncultured bacterium
CAACATGGCACGGGAAATTTACGAAACTGAGACAGTATTTAAAGAACAAGTTGATTATTGCTCAGAAGTTCTTAAACCCTTACTAGGGCAAGATTTACGTCATATTCTTTACTCCAGTGACGAAAAGATTGATCAAGCATCGCAGCAACTTCAACAAACAGCCGTTGCTCAACCTGCTATTTTTGTAATTGAATACGCTCTAGCTAAATTATGGCAGTCTTATGGAGTGCATCCTGTAGCTGCGATCGGTCATAGTATTGGCGAGTATGTAGCAGCAACTCTAGCAGGAGTTTTTTCCCTAGAAGATGCTTTATCTCTAGTAGCAGCACGCGGACAGATAATGCAGCAACTTCCTAGTGGGGCAATGCTTTCTGTTCCCCTGCCCGTAGACAAAGTAAAATCCCTATTAGGATCAGAACTTTCTGTTGCAGCGATTAATCAACCTTTGCAGTGCGTGGTTTCCGGTTCTATAGCAGCAATAGAGGCACTACAAAATCAGCTAGCTACTCAAGGGATTGAATGTCGCCGTCTGCATACTTCCCATGCTTTCCATTCGCAAATGATGGAACCAATCTTAAACGCATTTGCAGATAAAGTCAAAAAAGTTACTTTAAATCCCCCAAAACTACCTTATATCTCCAACCTTACTGGTACATGGATTACAGTCAGCCAAGCCACAAATCCTGACTATTACGCTCAACATCTGCGTTCCACAGTGCTTTTTGCCCAAGGTGTAGAGAAATTATTGGCAACACCTGAGCAAGTCTTACTAGAAGTGGGGCCAGGACACACACTGACTACATTAGCTAAAAAGCATCCAGAAAAAGCAACCGCACAAACAGTGTTGACTTCGGTACGCCATCCTCAAGAAAAGCAATCCGATACTCGTGTTTTATTCAATACATTAGGTCAACTCTGGCTGGCTGGAGTCAATATAGATTGGTTTGGATTCTATAGTCACCAAGAATATTATCGTCTTCCCTTACCGACTTATCCCTTTGAGCGCCAACGTTATTGGATTGACCCCCCACAAAAAACAGCTTGGGGGCAGTTGCAAACCTTACCCACAACATCGCAATTGTGGACATCGCTCATAGAAGCAGGCCAGAATCAAGCAAGTGTTAGAGATGGAGAACTCAACGAGTTAACATATCGAGAGAACAGACAGTGGTTGGATCGTTTATGTACAGCCTACATCAACTTTGCATTCAAACAATTAGGGGCTTTTAAGAATGCCGAAGAAAAGTATTCTTTGGAGAATTTGTTGGCGCAATGCCATATAACTCCCCGTTATCAACAATTGGTGTGTAGATGGTTGCAAATATTAGTGGAACAAGGACAACTACAGCAGCAGGAGGGGTTATTTACTGGACTAGTGCCATGTTCGCAAGATTTGATTCATGAACTTTTAAAAGAAGTCAGAGTGAGAATGGCTGCTAAATCTCTAACAGTAGATTTAGTGCAGCGTTGTGGTGAAAATTTAGCTGCTGTTGTTGTTGGTGAACAAGAACCCTTAGAGTTTTTCAATGAACTGATTTATCAAGAAGAAAACAACGGTTCAAATTCAGAATTGGCATTACTGAATTACTACAACTCTATCTTGCGCTCAAGCTTGGAAAAAGTGGTCAAGTCATTGCCATCATCGGTTCACCTGAGAGCTCTGGAAATCGGCGCGGGTACTGGTATGTCTACGCAAGCATTACTACCTGTGTTGCCTTCAAAACAAACCAACTATACTTTTACTGATATTGGTAGCGGCTTCCTGACTAAAGCGCAACAAAAGTTTAACGAATACCCATTTGTTGAATATCGCTTACTAGACATAGACAAGTCGCCAACTGACCAAGGGTTTGAGAAGCATAGCTTTGATGTAGTAATCGCCTCTAATGTGTTGCATGCAACTCGGAACATAGATCAAACCCTCCAGAATGTGCGCTCTTTATTAGCTCCTGGGGGTTTCCTCTTATTGTGGGAAATAACTCAGCCGAAAATAGACTTTGATATCAGTTGGGGTCTGCTGTTAAAACTTTTAGACGACGGAAGACGCAGCCCAGGTCAGCCTTTTATCACCAAAGACCAGTGGTTTGAAGCACTACGCGATCAAGATTTTGTCCAAGTTGCTGCTTTTCCGGAAACTGAAGCATTTGAGCATAAGATTATTATGGCTCAAGCTTCTGTACCAGTCGCATTTAGCACAAAGTTTGGGCAAAAAGAGACTGACCAAAAATCACAGCTTTCATTACAAAGAAAGTCGGATAATTTTCAGCCAGAAAGCTTATCTGCACTTCACTCAAGACCCGATTTGCCAAATTCATATATAGCTCCCCGCAATGAACTTGAGCAAAAAATTGCCGATGTCTGGCAAGAATTCTTGGGAATCAAGCAAGTAGGAATCAATGACAACTTTTTTGAATTGGGAGGAGATTCTCTAATAGCTGTTCAGGTTTTGTCCCGATTACGAAATATTTTTTATATCAAATTATCTCTAGCAAGTTTGTTTGAGTCTCCCACAATAGCTGAAATAGCACTAAACTTAGAGAAACAACATTCAGAACCAGATATTAACTTAGGTGCAATTGATAGAGAAGAAATAGCAATATGAACCGTATCCAAGAATTTTAGATTTTAGATTAAGAAATATTTTCAATCTAAAATCTAAAATTCAAAATCTAAAATTGAAAGACCTTTTGTAATCTTTCAATCCAAAATCCAAAATTTAAAATCTAAAATTCGGTATGAAGGTAATAATTATATGAATATCAAGCAAATTGTAGCTGAACTTTCCCAGCAAGGTGTGAAATTGTGGGTTGAAGGTGAACAGTTACGTGCTAATGCTCCAAAGGGAGTATTGACAGCAGAAACTCGTGACTTATTAGTTAAGAATAAAGCAGAACTTATTTTGTGGTTGCACCAGAAAAATGAGTTAGCGTATCCCAACGGGGAAGCAAGCTACGGGCAGCGTCCCGTTGGTGCAGGCTTTCGTAGAGAAGGGAAGCTCACCGGAGGTATCGCCACTGATGCTGATTTACCCCTGATCAAAGGCGATCACACTCAGAACTTACCTCTGTCTTTTGGCCAAGAACAAATCTGGTTATTGAACCAGTTGGAACCAAATAACCCCTTCTACAACGAACAAGCAGCTCTACGACTTCGTGGTAATCTAAACGTCGTGGCACTAGAGCAAAGCCTCAACAAAATTATTGCTCGCCACGAAGCCTTACGTACCAACTTCCGAACCTTTAACGAGCAGCCAATTCAAGTAATTGCTGAAAGCTTAACCTTAAATTTATCAGTAGTAGACCTAACAAAGCTACCTGAAAGTGAAAGAGAAATCGCTTGCCAGCAATTAGCTACGGCAGAAGCTATTCGACCCTTTGACCTCGCTAACTCTGGTTTAATCCGAGCTTCTGTGCTTAAAGTCACAGAGGTGGAACACGTGTTGTTACTAACATTACACCACATTGTCTTCGATGCTTGGTCAGTGGGTGTATTGATGCGGGAGTTAGCAACCATTTACTCAGCTCTTTGCAATAACTTGTCCCCAGAGCTACCTGAGCTACAAATTCAGTATGCCGACTTTGCTATTTGGCAACGGCAGTGGTTGCAAACAGAGGTACTCCAAAGGCAGCTTAACTACTGGCAGCAACTACTCAAAAATGCTCCTAGCTTACTAGAATTACCCACAGACCGACCTAGACCAGCCATTCAAACTTTCCGAGGAGCGCGTCAACATATAAAACTTTCAATTGAACTGAGTGAAGCACTTGCCAATTTTAGTAAGCAAGAGAAAGCCACCCTGTTCACGACGCTGTTTACAGCATTTGTTACCTTACTTTATCGCTATACAGGCTCTGATGACATTTTAGTGGGTACGCCCATTGCTAACCGCGATCGCTTTGAAACTGAAGACTTGATTGGCTTTTTTGTCAATACCTTAGTGCTACGTACCGATTTGTCAGGTAATCCCAGTTTTAAGCAGTTGCTGAGTCGAGTGCGTCAACTGATGTCGCAAGCTTACGCTCATTCAGACTTGCCTTTTGAGGAGTTGGTAAAAGCATTGCAGCCAGAACGGGATCTCAGCCATACACCGTTGTTTCAGGTGATGTTTCTCCTCCAGAATGCTTCCATATCTCAAGTGGATCTGACTGGGTTAACTGTCAGTCCATTAGTGACAGAAAGGACAACTGCCAAGTTTGATTTGACTTTATTCATGGAAAACACTACCACTGGACTAGTGAGTACGTGGGAGTACAACACTGACTTGTTTGATGCAAGTACCATCGAGCGGATGGCGGGTCATTTTGTAACTTTGCTGTCAGGCATTGTTGTTAACCCCAAAGAGCAAATTTCACAATTGCCCCTGCTGACAAAACCGGAACAACGACAGTTACTTGTCGAATGGAACGATACTCAAGCTGAGTATCCCCTTGATAAGTGTATCCATCAGTTGTTTGAGGAGCAGGTGGAGCGTACACCAGATGCTGTAGCAGTGGTATTTGAAAATCAACAACTGACTTACCAGCAATTGAACTGTCGCGCTAACCAGTTGGCACATTACTTGCAGTATGAGGGTGTGAAAGCCGATGTGCTGGTCGGTTTATGTGTGGAGCGTTCTTTAGAAATGGTCGTGGCACTACTCGGTATTCTTAAGGCGGGTGGGGCTTATGTGCCACTTGACCCAGAGTATCCCAGTGAGCGCCTGAGTTTCATGCTTGAAGATGCTCAAGTTTCAGTGCTACTAACCCAGCAGCGACTGCTTGAGAGACTGCCTGAGCATCAAGCACATCTTGTTTGCTTAGATACTGACTGGCAGGCAATTTCTCTTTCAAGCCAGAATAATAACATTACTGGTGTACAAGCAAATAACTTAGCTTATATAATTTACACCTCTGGTTCTACAGGTAAACCTAAAGGTGTAGCTCTTAATCAGCTTGCTCTTTGCAATTTGATCCTGTGGCAACTTCAAAATAATACAATTTCTACTGGAGCAAAAACCCTGCAATTTGCCCCTATTAGCTTTGATGTCTCCTTCCAAGAAATATTTACTACCTGGTTTTCGGGAGGCACATTGTTCTTAATTGGGGAGGAACTACGGCGAGATCCAGTAGCTTTGTTAGGTTTCCTCAAAGAAAAAGCTGTTGAGAGACTGTTTGTTCCCTTTGTTGTTTTACAGCAACTAGCTGAAGTCGCTATTGATAGTGAGTTAGTTAATAGTCATCTGAGGGAAATTATTACTGCTGGGGAACAGTTGCAGATTACTCCGGCGATTTCTCAATGGTTGGGTAAACTTAGTGATTGTACATTGCACAATCATTATGGGCCATCGGAAAGTCATGTGGTTACTACTTTTAGACTGACTGATCCAGTGGAAAATTGGCCGTTACTTCCTCCCATTGGAAAGCCAATTGCAAATACACAAACTTATATTTTAGATAAATATTTACAGCCTGTACCTATTGGTGTCCCAGGAGAGTTGTACATCGGTGGTGTCTCCCTAGCTAGGGGCTACCTCAATCGTCCAGAGTTGACACAAGAGAAATTCATCTTAAACCCGTTTGATAAGACAGGAGAGAGTAGATTATATAAAACTGGGGATTTAGTACGCTATTTAACAGATGGCAATATTGAATACTTGGGTCGTATCGATAACCAAGTAAAAATACGTGGTTTTCGCATCGAGTTAGGCGAAATTGAAGCAGCATTAGGCCAACATAGTGATGTACAAGCAGCTTGCGTCATCGGCCGCGAAGATACCCCAGGTGATAAGCGTTTAGTCGCCTACGTAGTGCCGCATCAGCACTGTATACTCTCAATCAGTGAACTGCGGCAATTTCTCAAAGCAAAGCTGCCAGAGTACATGATACCCAATGCTTTTGTGATATTGGAGTCGTTGCCATTAACTCCTAGCGGCAAGGTAG
This sequence comes from uncultured bacterium, assembly GCA_964245695.1. Classification (GTDB taxonomy): domain Bacteria; phylum Cyanobacteriota; class Cyanobacteriia; order Cyanobacteriales; family Nostocaceae; genus Hassallia. The sequence goes on from CAXTNZ010000320.1 coordinate 5,919, forward strand.
ACCGCCGCGTTCTACCCGCACCAGATTTACACAGCGAAATCACAGATAAACATGTAGCCCCGCGCACCCCAATTGAAGAAATGCTGGCACAAATTTGGGCGCAAGTGCTGAAAGTAGAACAAGTAGGGATTTACGATAACTTCTTTGAACTTGGAGGACACTCGCTGCTAGCAACGCAACTGGTTTCACGCATCCGCAACATTTTCAAAGTGGAACTACCATTGCGTGAGTTGTTTGCTGCTGCGACAGTAGCTGAATTGGCGCATCTTATTGGGCAGTTGCAGCAACAAAACTTTGAACTAACTTCTACGCCCATCTTACCAAGAGAAAAGAATGCAGAGCTACGACTATCTTATGCTCAACAGCGTCTGTGGTTTTTAGACCAGTTAGAGCCAAACAGTGCCATATACAACATATCTTTAGCTTTGCGTCTAGCCGGAACTCTCAATCAAACAGTCTTAGAACAAAGCTTGCATGAAATCATTGCTCGCCACGAAGCTTTACACACTAACTTCGTCATAGTTGATGGACAACCAACTCAAATTATTCACACAGAAACTGCTTGGAGGATGTCAGTAATTGACTGCGAAGGGTTATCGACAACTGAGCAAGAAATTGCTAGTCAGAAATTAGCAATCACCCAAGCTATTCAACCTTTTGACCTAGCAAGTGAAGCATTAGTCAGGGCAACATTAATTGTGCTGTCTGAGACAGAACACGTCTTGAGTGTATGTATGCACCATGTTGTCTCTGATGCCTGGTCAATGGGTGTATTTGTTCAAGAGCTAGCAGCGCTGTACAATGCTTACTTTCAAGATCAGCCCTCTGGTGCGTCCGATACGCGTAGCTTGCTTTCCGAAAGGGGTACACCCTTAGCGCCACTGCCGATTCAGTACGCAGATTTCGCTATCTGGCAAAGACAGTGGTTGCAAGGAGATGTACTACAAAGGCAATTGATTTATTGGCAACAACAATTAGCAAACGCACCCGCTTTATTAGTGCTACCTACTGACCGACCCAGACCAGCTGTGCAAACTTTTGCTGGGGCATATCAACAGTTTGCACTTTCCAGGGAGCTAACTAGTGGGTTACTACAGCTAAGTCAAAAGCAAGGAGTTACCTTGTTCATGACGTTGTTAGCAGCGTTTGATACATTACTTTACCGCTATACAGGATCTGATGACATTTTAGTTGGTTCACCGATCGCAAATCGCGATCGCAGTGAAATTGAAGGGTTAATTGGCTTTTTTGTCAATACCTTAGTCATGCGTACCAACTTGGCAGGCAACC
>CAXTNZ010000321.1:0-7186 GCA_964245695.1 uncultured bacterium
CCTCACTTCCTGACTTCTCAAGAAGATTATGAAAAAGCCGTAAATCGCGCCAAAAAATACATTCAGGCTGGAGACATCTTTCAGGCAAATATTTCCCAGCGATTTCAAGCGTTATCCGCAGCTTCGGGTTGGGAAATTTATCAGGCTTTGCAGAAAATAAATCCTTCTCCTTTTGCTAGCTATTGGCAAACACCTTGGGGAGAAGTGATTAGCTGTTCGCCAGAAAGGTTGGTGCAACTGCTTCACTCTAAAGCCCAAACAAGACCGATCGCCGGAACGCGATCGCGTGGTACAACAAAAAAGCAAGATATTCAACTAGCACAAGATTTACTCAGCAATACCAAAGAACGCGCTGAACACATCATGCTGGTAGATTTGGAACGAAATGATTTAGGGCGAGTCTGTGAATGGGGAAGTGTCGCTGTTGATGAATTGCTGACAATTGAACGATATAGCCACGTTATGCATCTTGTCAGCAATGTCAAAGGTACATTAAAAAGCGATCGCACTCCCATTGATTTGATTCGCGCCGTCTTTCCTGGTGGTACGATCACAGGTTGTCCCAAAGTCCGCTGCATGGAAATTATTGAAGAACTAGAACCCGTGCGCCGCAATCTATTCTACGGTTCCTGTGGCTATTTAGATTGGCGGGGAAACCTAGACTTAAATATCTTGATCCGCACCCTCTTACTAACTCCCCCATCTCCCTCATCCCCCTCATCTTCCTCCGCAACCTCATCATCCTCATCCCCCCCATCTCCCTCATCCCTCAACACCGTTTGGGGACAAGTTGGCGCGGGAATTGTCGCCGATAGCGATCCTGAGAGAGAATGGTATGAATCTCTGCACAAAGCTCAGGCACAACTTCAAGCTCTGAAAATGCAAAAATAGGGCATGGGGACTGGGGACTGGCGAGTGGCGACTGGCGACTGGGGACTAGAAAAAGAATTATTGCCCAATTCCCCAGTAAAGAGCGAGAATCTATCAAGCAGCTAGACGCTGGGTAGTGAAAGAACCTGCACTTAAGGCTTTGGAAGATCCCAAAGCATCAGGTATACTAAACATTAAAATTTGCAGATGCGATCAAGGTACGCCCTTGGCAATTTTGCATTACAAAGCGGCGGCAATTATGGCAGCATGGGAAGAGGGTAGGGACTGTTCTGTGCCTTGTTCCGAATGGCAACTGAGTGTAGCCATAAAGGTGGTTATGCGTTAAGCGCAAGCGTGCTGCATGTCCTCTCTACTTCCATCCTCATCTGCCCATTAGTAACTACATCAATGTCTTAATAAGCGCTAATAAACGGCAGAAGTTGGTTGTTTTTGGCATTTTGAGCAAATATTCTGTCGAGATGGAGCTATTATCGTCTGAATGTTTGTATTTCACCGCGACAAGATATATGTACTTGTACCTTCAGTATTAAATGAACTCAGATAACTCAGAAACTTACATAAATCATCCTACTTGGGGTTTGCTCTACAGAATCTGTATGGTTGATGAGAACCAAGAGATGTTCACTACACTGTATGCCCAACGCTTATTTTTTTTGGTGGGAACAGATGGTAAAGGAATTAAATTTCAGTCTATAGGACGTACGGAAGCGAGAATGATGCTGGAAAATCGCTTACGAACCCTGCGGCGCGCCGGACACTCTCAGGAGTACGATCAGCTTCAAAGTGTTTTCCAACGCACCTTCCAATGAGCAGTTCGATCCAAGAACGTATTACCACAATTCGCTTTTCACTCCCGAATTCAGTCCGGTTGATTGCTGTCACCAAGCAAGTTTCTGCCGAGGTAATGCGTTCTGCCTATGCCGCAGGTGTAAGGGATTTTGCCGAGAGTCGCATTCAAGAAGCAACCAGCAAACAAGTAGAATTACAAGATTTAACAGATGTTACCTGGCACTTTATTGGACATTTGCAAAGCAATAAAGCCAAAAAGGTGCTAGAACAATTCACCTGGATTCACTCCGTAGATAATTTGCAGCTGGCACAGCGCTTAAATCAATTGGCGCAACAGTTAGGAGTGAGTCCCCAGGTTTGTCTGCAAGTGAAAATTCTCCCCGATCCCAACAAATCCGGTTGGAGTGCGCCAGAACTATTAGCTGATTTACCAGCACTCAATCAATGCCAAAATTTACAAATTCAGGGTTTGATGACAATTCCGCCTTTAGGATTGGATGATTCAGAAACTCTGAGCGTATTTAATGATACTCGCGAACTGGCATTCATGATCCAGGCGCAAAACTGGTCAAACCTGAAAATGCAACACCTTTCAATGGGGATGTCAGGCGACTACCAACTGGCAGTGCAAGCTGGTGCAACGATGGTAAGGTTAGGAACCATCTTGTTTGGCGATCGTGCATAAAATATTGCTTCACGATTCTTCACGCGGCGTGAGTGCTGCCATTTGATGATCCCAGAATTTTTTCATCCGCTGGTTCACTAGGTGACATAAAGATATAGTATTGACAAAAGCAAAGAAAGATTAAATAAGGGGTAAAAAAGCCTTTCTTCCGGAGAAATAATAGTATATACTCTTGACTCATTATTGCAAAAAGGCTAGGTCATGACGTTACTAAAAACGTCTTTTGATTATCAAAGCCTGTAAGAGATGCTACAAACAGCGATAAAATTGCATACTGGTCTGCCTTTTGTAGCGATAAAAGTTGATTGAATCAATTTTTGTTAGATCAATAAAGGTAATTTTCACCCCTGAGCGTAAACCATGAACAATATATTTTCCAAACTCAGAGATTTCGTAGGTCTGAACGAGCAAGTGGAATACGAGTACTACGAAGAAGAACCAGATAGACATACACAAAGCTACCAAAATGTGTATCAGGAACAGAACGTGCCAGCAGCACCACAAGAGACTGAAACTCAAAATCGTCGTTGGCGCGAACCTATGCCTACAATGGAAACTGATGTAGCAACAGGTTCAAAGCCTATGAGTAATGTTATTGGGATGCCAGGAGCAATAAATGGGATTTCGGAAGTATTGGTGCTAGAACCACGTACCTTTGAGGAAATGCCCCAGGCAATTCAAGCATTGCGAGAGCGCAAGTCAATAGTATTAAATTTGACAATAATGGATCCGGAGCAAGCACAACGAGCTGTAGATTTTGTCGCCGGTGGAACCTACGCACTTGATGGACATCAAGAGCGCATCGGTGAAAGTATATTTTTGTTTACGCCAAGTTGTGTACAAGTTAGCACTCATGGTGGAGTACTTCATGAAGTACCGCAGCCCCCGGTTCGTCCCGCACGTCCCACAGGTACAACTCAAGCTTGGGGAAACGAAGGCAATCGGATGGCACAATAAGATTAGTCTAAAGTCAAGCTTGTGCCAGTTGCACAGTCCGGCTCTGCCGCGCCAGGTGCTACAACGGGGGGAAAATACGCAACGCACTGGCTTGACTTGAGCAATAGGAGCGTTCAAAAGTCACGCATTCCATAGTTTTTGACTAATGACTGTTGACTAATGACTGTTGACTAATGACTATTAACGAATGACTATTAAATTTGGCTTAATTGGTGGTGGGGTAATGGGAGAAGCACTGTTATCCCGCCTTATTGATCGAAGTATTTACCAACCATCAGAAGTCATAGTCAGCGAACCCCAGCCTTCACGTCAGAGCTATTTAGAGCAGCAATACGCTGTTAGGGTGACGGCAGATAATCGCGCTTGTTTCACGAATTCAACAGAAGTTGTATTTTTAGCAGTGAAGCCGCAGGTGTTCAGCGCGATCGCTCAAGAATTGGCAGATGTCGTCGGTACGGAGTCCTCGCCGCTAGTGATTTCTATCTTAGCGGGCGTGCCTTTAAGCCAGCTAGAAGCAGCATTTCCCCAGCTACCAGTAATTAGGGCAATGCCCAATACTCCAGCAACCGTAGGGGTAGGAATTACCGCTATTTGTTTAGGTGCATATACTCACGTCAACCATTATCAAAAAGCACAGGAACTGTTTGCCGCAGTCGGGGAAGTTGTAGAAGTTTCCGAAAACCTGATGGACGCAGTGACAGGACTATCTGGAAGTGGACCGGCTTATGTGGCGCTGATGGTGGAAGCATTAGCTGATGGCGGAGTCGCAGCAGGTTTACCAAGAGCGATCGCCTATCAATTAGCTTTGCAAACCGTACTGGGAACCGCAACACTGTTGCATGAAAGTAAACTACACCCAGCAGAACTTAAAGACCGCGTTACCAGTCCTGGTGGGACAACAATCGCTGGGATCGCCCACCTAGAAAAAGCTGGTTTTCGTTCAGCTTTAATCGAAGCAGTCAAAGCAGCCACAGCGCGATCGCAAGAATTGGGGAAATAGTCCAGAGTCAAAAAGTCCAGAGTCAAAAAGTCCAGAGTCAAAACAGAAAATATTAACTCTTGACGATTGACTCATACCTCTTGACCATTGACTCTTAACTCTTGACCATTGACTATTGACTATTGAATAATGACAAAGTTGACAAAATAGCCGTTAATATAGTAAACAGACTGGTTGCAAATGTCCCATACGTGAATTATCCTGCGCTGTCTCCAGAACTTGACCCAAGGACGATATTTCCCTTTGAGTTGGATCAATTCCAGAAGGATGCGATCGCCTCGCTGAATGCTGGAAGTTCCGTTGTCGTTTGTGCGCCCACCGGCAGCGGCAAAACATTAGTAGGGGAATACGCCATTTATCGCGCTTTGTCGCGGGGCAAACGTGTGTTTTACACTACGCCCCTAAAAGCGCTGTCTAATCAAAAGTTACGTGATTTTAGGGAAAAATTCGGGTCTGACCTCGTTGGACTGTTAACCGGCGATACCTCGGTTAACAGGGATGCACCGATTTTAGTCATGACCACAGAAATTTTCCGAAATATGCTCTATGGCACACCCATCGGGCAAGTCGGCACCTCATTAGTAGACGTTGAGGTGGTGGTGCTGGATGAGTGCCACTACATGAACGATCGCCAACGGGGCACAGTTTGGGAAGAATCGATTATCTATTGCCCCCATGAAGTTCAACTCGTAGCGCTTTCCGCTACAGTTGCCAATAGCGACCAACTTACCGACTGGCTAAATCAAGTTCACGGTCCCACTGACCTGATTTTCTCGGATTTTCGCCCAGTTCCCTTAGAATTTAGCTTTGGCAATCCCAAGGGGCTGTTTCCCTTGTTGAATGAAAGCAAAAATAAAATTAACCCCCGCTTAGTTAAGAGGGGAAAAAGCAGATCGGGGGACAGAGGTAGAGGTGGTAGACCAGAAGCTCCCAGCATAGAATACACCCTGAGCCAGCTACAGCAAAGGGATATGCTACCTGCGATTTACTTTATCTTCAGCCGCCGGGGATGTGATAAAGCAGTGGCTGACGTGGGTGATTTGTGGCTGGTGAATAATGACGAGTCCCAGGTGTTGCGACGGCAAATTGACGATTTTTTAGCTCGCAATCCGGAAGCGGGACGTTCTGGACAAATTGCCCCTTTGTACAGGGGAATTGCGGCACACCATGCGGGAATTTTACCAGCATGGAAAGTCTTGGTAGAAGAACTTTTTCAGCAAGGACTGATTAAGGTCGTCTTCGCTACCGAGACATTGGCAGCAGGAATTAACATGCCAGCCCGAACCACTGTGATTTCCACCCTTTCTAAGCGTACCGACAGCGGACACCGCCTTTTGAACGCTTCCGAATTTCTGCAAATGGCGGGAAGAGCCGGACGCCGAGGGATGGATGAACAAGGTTATGTGGTGACGCTGCAAACTCCCTTTGAAGGAGCCAAAGAAGCGGCGTATTTGGCAACATCTAAACCTGATCCGTTGGTGAGCCAATTTACACCAAGTTACGGCATGGTACTGAACTTACTGCAAACTCACACCTTGGAACAAGCCAAGGAACTAATTGAGCGCAGTTTTGGACAGTATATGGCGACGTTGCATTTAAGACCAGATTATCAGGAAATTGCGGAACTGCAAGCAGAATTGGCGCAACTTCAGGCGCAAATAGCCGCAGTAGATGAAAAAGAAATTGCTGTTTATGAGAAATTGCGCCAACGCCTAAAAGTGGAACGGCAAATTTTGAAAACGCTGCAAGAACAAGCTCAGTCAGATAGACAAGAAGAACTGGGCATGATGTTGAACTTTGCAGTGTCGGGGACGCTTTTAGGTTTGAAGGGGAAAAATATTCCCGTATCTACACCTGTAACAGCGGTTTTGGTAGGGAAAACGCCCGGTTCTGGTCAATCGCCTTATTTGGTATGTTTGGGGCGAGATAACCGCTGGTATGTGGCGGCGACTGGGGATGTCGTGGATTTGTATGCGGAATTACCGCGAGTTGAAGTATCGGCTGATTTGTTACCACCAGCGGAAATGCCCTTAAAACCGGGACAATCACGCCGGGGTAATGAAGAAACAGCAGCGATCGCTTCTCAAATTCCCGATCCAAGCGAGTTTGTGCAACTACCACAAGAGGTAGCCGAACAACTTAGCCGTACTGCTGCTGTGCAAGAGCAAATAGAAGCTCATCCCATACATCAAGCCGGCAATCTCCCAGCAATTTTTAAACGCAAAGCCCGTTGCGTCGAACTCGAAGCGGAAATTCAACTGATGCAGCAACAAGTTGAGCAACAATCCCAACGTCATTGGGAAGAATTTGTCAACTTAATCGAAATTTTGCAGCACTTTAACGCATTGGTTAACTTAGTCCCAACTCAATTAGGACAAATCGCCGCCGCTATTAGGGGAGAGAATGAGTTATGGCTGGGTTTAGCAATTGCCAGTGGGGAGTTGGATAATTTAGATCCGCACCATTTAGCAGCTTCGGCTGCGGCTTTGGTGACAGAAACTCCACGTCCAGACAGCAAAGTTCACTTTGACCTTAGTAATGAAGTCGTAGAAGCACTGGCAAAATTGCGGGGAATTCGTCGCCAGATGTTCCAATTGCAACGTCGCTATAGCGTAGCGCTGCCTATCTGGTTGGAATTTGAGTTAATTGCCATAATCGAACAATGGGCGCTGGGTATGGAGTGGACAGAACTCTGTCAACATACTACTTTAGATGAAGGTGATGTAGTCAGGTTGCTGCGCCGCACTTTGGATTTATTATCGCAGATACCCCATGTACCCCATTTACCAGAGTCGTTGCGGCGTAATGCCCATCGAGCAATGCAGCTGATTGATCGGTTCCCAGTTAATGAGGTGGTTGATATC
>CAXTNZ010000322.1:0-7144 GCA_964245695.1 uncultured bacterium
CCCCGTTTCCTCTTTTCCCCCTTCCCCGTTTCCTCTTCTCACCGTCGCAGAGATAATCTCGGTCGATTCTCTAGCTGTTTACAAAGTCTTAATTCTGTGCCTTTGCGGTTCCACTCTACCTGATCGAAAATGTGATGCAGGAGAGTCATACCACGACCGTTTTCTGATTCATCTGGGGGTAGATAATCTGTGGGATCGCGATCGCAAGTGCAACATGGACTAAAGCCGCTGCCTTGATCTGATATAATCCACCAATACTGATCATCTATTAAGGAAAAACGGACTACAACTGTTTTACTAGGATCAAGATGATTGCCATGTTTAGCTGCATTTACTAGGGCTTCTTGAAGTCCTAGGCGGAGTTCTGCTTGCAACTTGACGGGAATTTCTGCCAATAGTAAATCTAATATTGGACAGAGATATAGAGTTGAGGCGAAACTAATTGTGCCCCAATTACGTCCAACTGGACGGAGCGAAATGGTAATCACAAGAGAAACCCCATAGCCTTCAGTTAGCTAGACATCAGTTTGCACACGCAGGCACCCTGATAAAATTTGAGGTGATCGTGCTGCCTTCAAACTTGCGTCTTCAGAACTAAATTTTCCAAATACTGGGGAGCATCGGTTCTCTGAATGAACTTTGGTTGCTTATATATAAAACGGCAAGAATAAATCTGCTTGCAGCAGTTAGCAAATAAATATGCTTTCAATATGAAAGAGTATGGCAATACTCTTTTACCTGCCGATTCGGATTTTAAACAACCAAATTCATGTTTTTGAGCAACCCATACAACTTCAATTTCTTTATACAAAAGGAATTCAGGGAATTCTATTTTTAGCTTAATTCAATTTTAGCATTTTTCCTATGCACTCAACTACAAATTATAAATTTGAGTTTTGTCAATGGACTTTATACCCTTATCGCTGATGTGATAGCACCAGAAAGGCGGCTGCTTCCACATGAGCGGTTTGGGGAAAAAAATCTGCAGGTTGTATCCGTGTGATAGTATACACTCCATCTTCACAAAGTAATTTCAAATCACGGGCGAGGGTGGCTACTTTACAACTGACGTAAACGATTCGAGAGGGTTGCGATCGCAGTAAAGATTCGATGACTTGGCGATCGCATCCCTTACGCGGCGGATCTATTAACACAACATCTGGCAAAATGTCCATCTGCGGCAACAACTTTTCAACCGCCCCGACTTGGAATGTTACATTATTAATGCCATTGTTTTGGGCATTTAAAATAGCCTGTTCCACCGCCAGAGCTTGTACTTCCAACCCTATAACCTGACGGGCTTGTTTAGCCAGAGGCAAAGTTAACGTCCCTATACCACAATAAGCATCAACTAGCACTTCATGCCCTTGCAAATTCAGTTCTGACTGGATTTCCTGCATCAGTGCCTCGGCTGTTTCTGTGTAAACTTGAAAAAACGTATCTGGACGCACTTGGAATTTCAGGAGAGCGAATTCTTCTGTTAAATAAGAAATTCCGGCAATGCAACGGGTTTCGTCACCAAAAATAGCATTAGTGCGATCGCCATTTCGATTTAAGCAGACTCCCACTAATTCGGGAAAGCGTTTTAACCACTCTGCGGAAAGCTTTTCAATTCCCGGTAAATTCCAGTCCTTGACAACCAAAGTTAACAACATTTCCCCAGTGCGCCGCCCAATGCGTAAACTAAGATGGCGTATTTGTCCAGTGTGACTGGTTTCGTCGTAAACTTGCCAACGTTGCGTTTGGATATCTTGTTTAACTTGGGCAAGTAATGGATTTAATCGTGCATCTTGCACTGGACATTGATTTAAGTTGATTAATTGGTGGCTACCTTTTTGGTAATAACCAGCTTGGAAAAGCCCGGTTGCTGATTTACCCACAGGATATGTAGATTTATTACGATAGCTTAAAGGTGAAGGCGCAGCCAAAACTGGATCTACAGGTGGTTGCACAAAACCGCCAATTCGTTCTAAAGCTTGAATAACTTGATTGCGCTTTGCCTCAAGTTGGTACTCATAGCTGATATGCTGCCACTGGCAACCACCACATTTATCAGCCACAATGCAACTAGGGCGGATGCGGTGGGGCGATGGTTGCGATAAGGAATGCAGCTTAGCGTGGGCGTATTTGGGTTTGACGTGTACTAAGCGAACAATAGCGCGATCGCCCGGTACTGTATCTGGAACAAATACCACGCGATCGTGGAAACGTCCCACACCATCACCTGTATCACTTAAGTCTGTAATTTCAACTTCAATTAACTCACCCTGTTGCCATTTGGGTAACTCACCCTTAGCAGCATTAGGCAATTCTCTAATCGACACTGTAGCGATCTCCCTTTATTTGTGTACCTGAGACTAGTTAAACTAACAAATAATATGTCGCGTGATTTTACTAATCATGACTGTAATTAGCCAAGTTATTCTCAAAGCCGACGACGAACTGCGTTATCCCAGCAGTGGTGAACTCAAGAATATTAAAGACTTCTTGCAAACTGGCGCACAACGGATGCGGATTGTCACAACCCTAGCCGAAAACGAGAAAAAGATAGTTCAGGAAGCAACCAAACAGCTTTGGCAAAAGCGTCCTGACTTTATCGCCCCCGGAGGCAACGCTTACGGAGAGCGGCAACGTGCTTTATGTATCCGTGATTACGGCTGGTACTTGCGCCTAATTACTTATGGCGTGCTTGCCGGCGACAAAGAACCAATTGAAAAAATTGGTTTAATTGGCGTGCGGGAAATGTACAACTCTTTGGGCGTTCCCGTACCTGGAATGGTAGAAGCGATCGCCTGTCTGAAAAAAGCCTCCCTTGACTTACTAAATGCGGAAGACGCAGCCGAAGCAGCCCCCTACTTTGATTACGTCATTCAATCGATGTCTTAATCCAGCATTGGGCGCTAATGCAGCAGCGTTAACTTCCGGTCTACTAGAGAGAGTGCAACATAATACGCACTCGACATTCATAAAATCTCTAATTTGATCATACCCTCCCCACACTTGGTAGTGGCTCTGGCAGACTCTCTGTCAAGTTACCAACAGGTTGTGGGGAAATTTTATTGAAGTAGTAAGCGGCTCTATCCCTTAAAATCCTTGCCATAAGCGGTAAACTGCTCACCCTCCGCTCCTCGCGGCTTCGCTCATGGGGGAAACCCCCTGTTCTGCGCGCTGGCTCACTACGAGCCAACAAAAAGCCGACAGACTTCTTTAGAAGGTTGTCGGCAATTAGTGTGTTCCCTATTAATGACTCGGCTAGAGTTCAGTTATATGTAATTATGCCGATTTGCCCGTTTTAGGTAGACGATCTTAATCATGGGCATCTGTGATTGTCATCACATGATTGTTGCAGCCATACTGTATTTACCCATAAAAGAAATTTCTGACTGCGGATGTAGCGGATACACATAATGTTTTTAGAAACTGTAACGCTCGATACACAGAGCATCAATTGATTACTTTTACGAAACCCTGGAATTACCCACTGCATCGCCACCCGCCCCAAGCGGCGTTAAGTCTATAATTACCGTTGACCTAGAAGCCCTCACAAGAGCGCGATAAGCTAGAGTTAGCAGCAGAACTGATTCACAACGTCTTGCAACAAACCTAGCTTGGGGTAACGATGGCAACAGAACAAAAACACAGCACTTATTTATCAGAAGCAGAAAGCCGTCTGCGTCAACTTTCTCTTGATAAGTTGCGAGTAGCAGTTGCGATTATTGCTTATCTACAAAAAACAGAAGAAAGCGAAGCAACTGAGAAACTATTATTAAATATTCCTGATTTTGCCGAATCTTTCCGCGAAATGGAACAAAGCGAAGACAAATTAGAAAATACTGCCTCAAATCAGATTGCCTCAGATGAGGAAGTATGGCAGGCTTATTTAGCAGTTGAAAAAAAATGGGAAGAGGTATTCCGTCGCCTTGCAGACTCCTAAATTTCTCACTATTTCCCAAGTCTTAGATATTCACCAACGCCAAATTCAAAGATTTGGTGGAACATCTGGTGTCAGAGATGAAGGTTTGCTAGATTCAGCACTGGCACAACCTCAAGCTACTTTTGGTGGCGAACTTCTTCATCCTACGATTGGTGAGCAAGCAGCAGCATACCTGTACCATTTAGCGATGAACCATCCGTTTATTGATGGCAACAAGCGCACTGCATTTGCGGTTATGGATACCTTCATAACCTTAAACGGCTACAGTTTGAACTTATCGGAAGAGCAAGCTTATAACTTGGTGATTCGAGTAGTTCAGAGGGGAATATCCAAAGAAGAATTATCTGCATTTATGGAACTGCATTTACAGGGCAAGTAAATCGATAGAATAATTCTCTGTCCCCCAGAGTGCATTACTTCCATGACTGCAACCTCAAAACCAGCCTTTTCCGCTGAAGAAATCGCCGCCGAAGGTTTAAAGCCAGAAGAATATGAAGAAATTGTTCGCAGGTTAGGGCGTCATCCTAACAAAGCTGAACTAGGAATGTTTGGGGTGATGTGGTCAGAGCATTGTTGTTACAAAAATTCACGACCGCTATTAAAACAGTTTCCCACAACAGGATCGCGCATTCTCGTTGGTCCGGGCGAAAATGCCGGCGTTGTCGATTTAGGCGACTCTTTGCAACTTGCCTTTAAAATTGAATCTCACAACCACCCCTCAGCTGTCGAACCCTTTCAAGGAGCCGCCACTGGTGTCGGCGGTATACTCAGAGATATTTTTACAATGGGTGCGCGTCCCATTGCTCTTTTAAACTCCTTGCGCTTCGGTTCCTTGGAAGATGCCAAAACTCAACGCCTATTCAGCGGTGTGGTTGCAGGTATAAGTCACTATGGCAATTGCTTGGTAAGCAAAGAAACATTTATTTGGCGCGATGTTACAGGTGTACATTTTGACACTATCGGCAACTTTGTAGAATCGCGGTTGCACTCAAATTACACAACTTTAGAATTAGATGACGCTACCGCTGTTGAGACTCTCTCCATAGACCCTGACACTCACGAAAGTTGTTGGCAGCGTGTGCGGCGTGTCTTTAAACGATGTACTAACACATTGATAACTATTCGTACATCCCTTGGTCGTACCCTCACGGTAACGCCCGATCATCCGATGTTAATTAGCTCAAGTAGTGATTGGGATATTTGTGTCGCCCAAAACTTAAAAGTTGGTTACGAATTGCCGATACTAATTTCCTTACCGCGATCGCAACAACAAAGTACACCAGCCATCGATTTACTTAGTGCTTTGGATGTGCGGCAACATCAAAATGTTTATGTACAACTGCCTTCAAATTGGCAAGCTACAGATATTGTCCGTACAGCTTTGCGCTTGCTAGAATTTTCTGCCAGCAATCGTCACAAATATCTCACAACTGGTAGACTACCTCTAGAGCATTTTCTCAGTTTAGAAAAACTACTGAATGTGTCGCGTAGCGAAGTTTGCCTCTTCCGTCGGGGAAAAGCAAACTACATGAAGGCAGTTATTCAACCAAATGAGCAGTTTGCACGCTTGCTTGGCTATTACCTTTCAGAGGGATGTGTTTCTCAAAACGCGAAGACCTATAAAATTATCTTCACCTTTGCCCTGCATGAAACCGAATATGTCAATGATGTTGTGTATGGGCTAAAAAATTTGGGACTGCGCCCTTGTGTTGAAAAACGGGCTTCTACAATTGCTGTTTATGCCACGTCATGGTTGTTTGGACATATTTTGAAAAATGTTTGGCAGTGCGGCATTAAAGCAAGTGATAAAGCTTTTCCCAGCTTTGTTTTCCAATGGTCGCCTAACTTACAGCATGAAGTTCTTAAAGGTTTGTTTAGAGGAGATGGTTCCCTAACCACAAAAACTCATGGAAATCATGCCAAAATCAGCTTTGCAACTACCAGCCGCAAGTTGTTTGACCAAACAGTGGCACTCGTTCAAAATCAGGGAGCAATTCCCTATATTTATCAGCGTCCAGCATCATCAGGACAAATTGAAGGGCGCAAGCATATACGCTTACCACTATGGCAGTTAGAAATTAACAACTTCGCTGGACTGAAAATACTAAAGAATGTCTTTTCCCAAGAACGCACTGCACAACTAGCGACAGCGCTGGCACGCTATGACGGGGAAAAATATTCATTTCCGCGTTTCCGTAAATTCTCAGATGAGGTGGCAGTTGTCAAGATTAAGAGCATAGAAATTAATACAGTTGATGAATGCGATGTCTATGATGTTGAAGTAGACAATACTCATCTTTTCGTAACTACTTCAGGCATTGTCACACATAACTGCGTCGGTGTACCTACAGTTGGCGGCGAAGTATATTTTGACCCCGCTTACTCCGGGAATCCCCTAGTAAACGTCATGGCGCTAGGATTGATGGAAACTCCAGAAATTGTCAAATCTGGCGCATCTGGTTTAGGCAACCCGGTACTGTATGTTGGTTCTACTACAGGACGCGATGGTATGGGTGGCGCAAGTTTTGCCAGTGCAGAACTCAGCGATGAATCACTAGATAACCGTCCAGCAGTGCAAGTTGGCGATCCCTTTTTGGAAAAGTCGTTAATTGAAGCTTGTCTGGAAGCGTTTAAGACAGGTGCAGTCGTTGCTGCACAAGATATGGGTGCAGCTGGCATTACTTGTTCTACATCAGAAATGGCTGCGAAAGGCGGTGTCGGCATTGAACTGGATTTAGATAAAATACCCGTGCGGGAATCGGGGATGGTTCCCTATGAGTATCTGCTTTCCGAATCTCAAGAAAGAATGCTGTTTGTGGCACACAAGGGACGCGAACAAGAATTAATCGACATTTTCCACCGTTGGGGACTGCAAGCAGTTGTTGCGGGGGAAGTTATTGCTGAACCAATAGTAAGAATTCTCTTCCAAGGACAAATAGCAGCAGAAATTCCCGCTGAAGCTTTGGCAGAAAATACTCCATTGTATGAACGAGAATTATTGACAGAAGCACCAGAATATGCACGGAAAGCTTGGGAATGGACTTATGATTCTCTCCCTGCTTGTACAATTGCTGGCATTGAAATTTCCGGACATCAGCAAAGTTGGAATGATATCCTTTTGACTTTGCTGGATACACCGACGATCGCATCCAAACGTTGGGTTTATCGCCAATACGATCATCAAGTGCAGAATAACACCGTGATGTTACC
>CAXTNZ010000323.1:0-7078 GCA_964245695.1 uncultured bacterium
ACTATAAACCATATCAAAAATAGATATTTCTTCTTTGTATCTAAAAAATCATATTATTTATTTTTTGTTTAGAGAAAATGGTTTTTTAAAACATAAGATTAAAAATTAATCAAAGTTTTACAAATACTTCATAATAAGTGATTATTTAAAGTTCATTGTTCAGTCATAAATAGATTAGATGTTTGCAAACAAAATTATAATATGAAATTTTGAGGCTTTCTGAAAATGAATAATATGACTAATAGAATTCCTTTTGTAGACCTTAAGTTACAACACCAGCCGATTAAAAATCAATTGCAGCAAGCAATACAGGCTGTATTGTCACAGGGAGATTTTGTTTTAGGGCAAGCATTGAAAGATTTTGAGGCAGCATTTGCGGCGGCATCAGGTGTAGAATACGGTGTTGGTGTTGCATCAGGAACCGATGCGATCGCCCTCGGCTTGCAAGCGTGTAATATTGGTGCTGGAGATGAGGTAATTTTGCCAGCCAACACCTTTGTGGCGACATTAATCGGGGTGCTACGTGCGGGAGCAAAACCAATATTTGTAGATTGCGATCCCAAAACAGCTTTAATTGACTTGGAGGCAGCGGCAAGGGCAATTACGCCAGATACCAAAGCGATTATCCCTGTGCATCTTTATGGACAAATGGTATCGCCACAGCATCTGTTAGACTTTGCGGATACCTACAAACTGCTAATTTTTGAAGATGCGGCACAAGCACACCTAGCCGAACGCGATGGATATCGCGCTGGTTCAGTAGGGATAGCAGCAGCATTTAGTTTTTATCCTAGTAAGAATTTGGGGGCATTTGGGGATGGGGGGATGCTGCTAACGCGAGATTCAAATGTCGCCCAGAAAATGCTACGCTTACGGAATTACGGTGCATCCTCCAAGTATTTTCACACTGAACCGGGTACGAATAGCCGTTTGGATACGATCCAAGCGGCGGTGCTGCTAGAGAAACTATTATATTTGCCTTCTTGGAATAGCGATCGCCTGAGCATTGCCCAGCAGTACGATATTGAACTAGCACCCTTAGCGTCTGCTGGCATTATCCCCATGCAAAACCAAAGTGGAACAGGACACGTTTATCACCTTTATGTAATCAAAATCGATGATTCTTGTTTCTTAGAACGCCAACAAATCCAGGAACAACTGACAGCAGCAGGAATTCAAACAGGCATTCACTACCCAATTCCCTGCCATCTCCAACCTGCATTTACCAACTTAGGTTATCAAATCGGAGACTTTCCCCAAGCGGAAAAGCTCGCAAAGCAAATATTATCGTTACCCATGTACCCAGGCTTGAGCAATAGCCAAGTCAAAGAAGTTGTGGCGGCGCTGACATCAATCCTTAGTGGCGAACAACAACAGTTATTGTGCATTTAATCGTTTGGCTAATTGCTAACTATCATTTAACTATGATCTGTTAACAATTAGCCAAAGAGCAAATTTTAAATATTTAATTTTAAATTGCTGAAAATTATGACATTCCAGCGTCAGATTCAAAACAGAAACGCAACACAATTGTTCAGCTTCGCCATTTTAGGTGTATTAGCGCTGCTTTATGCCCCAATATTGCTGCACTGGTGGGATGGTTGGCTGAACAAAACTATCAGCATAGAACACGAATATTTCAGCCACGGTATTATTGGTATACCCTTTGCCGCTTACCTAGGCTGGATGAACCGGAAAAAGTGGCAACGACTGCCAGATGCCTCCCATCCTGTGGGTGTAGCCTTGCTGATAATCGGGGGAATTTTTTATCTTAGCGGCGTCAGCGAGTGGGTTAACCTTTCCTTCCCCGCCATACTAGCAGGATTGTGTTTGTGGTTAAAAGGAATTAAGGGCTTTCAATTGCAAGGATTTCCCCTGCTGTTAGTGTTTCTGGCAACCCCAACCGCAGTACCCTACCTCATCGCTCCCTACACCTTGCCTCTTCAAAACTTCATTGCTGGTACAGCAGGCTTCATACTAAGTCAGTTTGGCATGGAGGTAACTGTCAATGGCACAAATATCTTCGTAGGCGGACGCATTGTGGAAGTTGCCCCCTACTGTGCCGGGCTGAAAATGTTATTTACTACTGTCTACGTCGGCTTAATGCTGCTTTATTGGACAGGTGCTTTGTCATCGCGCCGCGCAACTGTTTGGTTTTTATCTACTGCTGTTTTGCTCAGCGTCACCGCCAATATCGTTCGCAACACTTTACTGAGCTTCTTTCATGGCACAGGACAACAGGGTGCTTTTGAATGGCTGCACGACAGTTGGGGTGGAGACCTCTACTCTGCGATTATGCTGCTTTTATTACTACCTATTCTCAACCAAATTGATAAATATTTCTCAGAAGCTCCAGAAACTCAGTTAGAAGGCGAAAGCTAAAATTAACAACCAAAAAAACCGCCCAAAGCTTTACTCTAGGGGACACAAGGAGGTGACTGTCAAGATTACTGAAGGCATGAAGTGATTTTAGCAAGTAAAATTTTGCGTAAGTATTGCAATTTTACTGATGATTTCCTTTTCTAAATTACTCAAGGAAAACCAATTTCCCAAAGTGGCAGCGCTTTTATTGTTGCTACTACTGTTGCTGACAAAAGCTGTCCCCGGATACATGACAGGACATTGGCAATGGCAAACTCCACCTCCCATCACCAGTGTCAAGCAGCTCAGACAGTTGCGTCACCAGGGGTTAAACCTTCCTGGTTGGCAAACTATTGAACAAAGCGAACAACAGATTGGCGGACGCAAATGGTCAATGCAAATGACGAAAAAACAAGGGACACAAACCGAGGCTATCTTGCTTTTGCTGCCGCAAAGCGAATCCAAAGATGAACCTCAAGTAGAATGGACAGAGATTAACGGTTGGCAGCAGTGGGACGTAGCTCAATATCGCTCTGCTGAATTTACTGTAAAACAGCCAAAAGGGTCGGGGTCAAATACCGAAGTTAAGGTCGAGGCGAGATTTTTTCGCGCCTCCACAAATAAGCAAACCTTTGCTGTCTTGCAATGGTACGCTATGCCTAACGGTGGAAATTCATCACCTTTCCGGTGGTTTGTGGCAGATCAATTGGCAAAGTTGCGCCATCAGCGTGCCCCTTGGGTAGGCGTAAGTGTTCTGATTCCGATGGAGCCTTTAGGGCAGGTAGAAACAACTTGGTCTTTAGCCAAGTCTATTGGTGAAACAGTCCAAGCTGCATTGATGGCAGGTCCTTTGTAGAGAAGTTATCGGGCGCTTTTGTGTATAAACACGTAAGTTGACAAGCATCTTCATCAAAACCGAATATTTCGCATCTTTCCAGAGTAAAATAACCACTCTGCGTCACCATTTTTACTTCAGCTTATTTGCATCGATGTTCATACTTCCCGGTTCTTCTAGGCGTGGATTTAGCGCCCTGTGTCTTGTCAGTCTTCAACTAGGGGTGTTTTGCACAACATCTATCCAAGCTGTTGTTGCTCAACCTTTACCATCCCAAAGACAATCGCCAAAGCAACCACCGCCGCCCCCACCAAGTGCTGCCAAAGGACAATTACCAGGGCAACCACCGCCGCCCCCACCTAGTACTGACTTTGCACCTGCGGGTTTCAACGACGGAATATCACCCCAACTCGGTCGCTATCTTTTAGGACCTGGAGATGTATTGGGGATATCGGTTCAGCGTCCTCCTGGTCGCTACCGCTTAGGACCTGGAGATGCAATCAGCGTTGTGGTTCAGCGTTTTCCAGATTTGAGTTTTCAAGCGCAAATTAATCCAGAAGGCAATATTGTCGTGCCGCTACTGGGAACGTTGTCGCTACAAGGTTTAACTTTACAACAAGCACAAGGAAAAATTCGCTCTGGTTTAAATCGTTTTGTCGTCGATCCGATTGTGGCTTTGTCACTAGTAGGGCAACGTCCAGATCTGAATTTTCAAGTCCAAATTAATCCAGAAGGCAACATTGTAGTGCCGCAATTGGGAACATTGTCGGTGCAAGGCTTGAGTTTGGAAGAAGCTCAAGAAAAAATTCGCTTGGGTTTAAGTAAGATTTTGGTCGCGCCGGTTGTGGCAGTTTCACTAGCAGGACAACGACCAGTTCAAGTTACCATTAGCGGCGAAGTGCCTCGACCTGGAATTTACCCCATTAGTTCGCCAACACCCCGCATTGCTGATGCGTTGCTGTTAGCTGGTGGTTCTACGACGACAGCAGACTTGCGGCAAGTGCAAGTGCGTCGGAAGTTGATTGATGGCTCTGTGGTTTCACAAAATATTGACCTGTATGCTACGTTGCAAAATTCTAGCTCATTGCCTAATTTACGCCTGCAAGACGGTGATGCCATAATTGTGCCACGTCGAGAAATCGGTACCGATGACGGTTATGATCGAAATTTGGTAGCTCGTTCAACCTTAGCCCAGCCACAAATTAGAATCCGCATTTTAAACTATGCTGCGGGAGGAATTGGCACTCAAACACTGCCTAATGGTAGTAGTTTTATAGATGTTTTGGGAGGAATCAATCCCGACAATTCTAATCTGCGAGAAATTGCTTTAGTTCGCTTCGACCCTGAACGAGGTAAAGCCGTCACACAGAGACTTGATGCTAAAAAAGCGCTTGCAGGCGATGCGTCTCAAAACGTGCCTCTGCAAGACAACGATGTTATTGTTGTCGGTCGGAACCTGATCGGTAAAATCACTAATGTCCTGACTACCATTACCAGACCCTTCTTCAATGTTGAGAGTTTTATCCGCTTCTTTGACATTTTTAGCGGTGACAGAAGATAGTTGCTTTCTTCATCCTTCCGCCTTCACTCGCAAAATTTGTTTAAAGTAAGTACATTCGATGTGATTTCGTTGTTACTTTTGCTTTCCTGCTAAAACCTGCCTAAGAATTTGATTATTGTCATGGCTCCACCGATTGTTAAGCGCTATCTTATTGCTTTTGAGAAGTACAAGTGGATTGGATTAGCCAGTTTTGGTTTAGTTGTAGCTGGGTCAACCCTAGTGGCTATCCAACCAGATCCACCCCCTAACTATATAGCAAATGGGGCACTTGCCTACACTCGTCCACCAGTTTCTTTCTCGGCAACTGGTACGGAAATCCAGCAGGAAGGACAGGCACTGTCCGAGGAAGTTTTGCTATCAAACCAGATAATTCAATCTGTGGCAGCGCAACTAAAGGTCGAACCAGCAACAATTGGTGAAAATGTAGTGCTCAAGCTGCCTGAAGAACAGAAGCCAGGAGCGAAGCCAGGAGCGAAGGAAGCACAAGCAGCCTCCACAATTATTGAAATCAAATATAAAGATAGCAACCCTAAACGCGCAGAAGAGACGTTGTTGGCATTGATGCAAGCAATGATAAAGTTGAGCGGTGATATTAATACTGGGCGATTAAAAGGAATTATTGCAAAAATTAACGAGCGCGTACCACGGGTTAAGGGGGAACTGCAAGGTGCTGAGCAGAAATTAGAAAGGTATGATCGCTTACAGCGACCAGCTATATTCGCTGCTGAGAATGGCAGTTTGCTGAACGCAGTCACTGTCAGCCAAGGTCAGCAACGCCAAATTCAACTAACGCTGTCTGGAATTGATGCTCAAATTGCCAGTTTGCAAAATAAGCTGGGCTTGACAGTTAACCAAGCTTATGTATCTTCGGCTTTAAGCGCCGATCCGATTATTGCTAACTTACGAGCGCAAATTTATCAAACCGAGTCGCAAATAGAACTCCTCACGAAAAAAGGTGTGCGAGCTGAATACCCGGAGATGGAACAGTTGCGGCGCAATCTACAAGCTTATGATAAATTGCTGCAACAAAGAGCGGCTGAGGTAGTAGGTGGTGGCGGTACGGCGGCTCCTCTGACTGCTAACGCTGGGGCTATCCGTAGTAATAGTAATTTAGACCCAGCACGCCAGCTGTTGGCAAACCAGCTGGGAGCTTTGGAAACCCAAAAGCAAACACTACAAAAGCAACTAGCTGACGAAATTAAACAAGAGGCGCGATTGCGGCAAGAGTATTCTCTAGTACCCAATAAGCAATTGGAGCGATCGCGTTTAGAACAAGATGTTGCACTCAAAAAAGCCGTCTATGACCAAATGCAAGCAAAGCTAACTGATGCTAAAACCGCAGAAGCAGAAACGATTCCTAGCCTCAGCATTGCTAGAGCACCATTAGCCGCCAGGGACGAAAAACCACCTAAGAATGTGCCTATCACCTTGGGTGTGGGCGCTTTACTGGGATTGTTGGTTGGTGGTGGTGTTGTGTTTTTGTTGGGAGCGCTGGAAGGTACCTTCAAAACCAGGGAAGATATCCGCGACAGCCTCAAGCAACGGGAAGTGGCTCTGCTGGGCGAATTGCCTTTAATGCCAGTTGATGATTTAACTCAAGATGCAGTACCGACACTACTTTCCCCAGATTCTCCCTATTTAGAGTTTTATGAAAAAGTCCGCAGTAATCTGCGCCGCATTGGTGGTAGAAACTTGAAGGTGGTGTTGATTACTAGCACTAGCAGCTCTGAGGGTAAGACGGTAAGTGCTTATAACTTGGGCATAGCTTCTGCGCGTGCGGGGAAACGAACTTTGATTATTGAAACAGATTTGCGATCGCCTTCCCGTTGCCAATCCCTCAATGTTACTCTCGACCCCGATGCCACTGTTGAACCCCTACGCTATTACGGCAGCTTGAGTGAATGTATTTACTTGGTTCCAGGAGTTGAAAATTTATACATTGTTCCCAGTCCGGGTCCTGTGCGCCAATCCGCCGCTATCCTTGAATCAAGCGAAATGCGAAGGCTGATGGAAGATGTTCGCCAACGTTATGATTTAGTTATTTTGGATACTAGTACTCTGAGTTTATCCAATGATCCTTTGTTAATCCAACCCTATAGCGATGGCATCGTGCTGGTAGCACGACCAAACTATACACAAGAAAACATGCTAGGTGAAGCTATTGATCAATTGGTTGAATCTGAACTGGGGCTGTTGGGAACCATTATTAATGGTGCTGATATCATTGTTTCTCTGCCTCAGCCAATTCCACAATCACGATTTTCTCCACCTGAGGAACGAGAAGTGTCAGTTGGGTGATGTCTAGGGGATTGGGGGAGCAG
>CAXTNZ010000324.1:0-7052 GCA_964245695.1 uncultured bacterium
CCCCCACCTCCCCTGCGCCGGCTGTGGTTCTAAGGTTGGTAGTACAGTTTTAAAAGCTGTTTTGGATCGCATCAAACAAGAACAACTCATTGGGGAAGACAGAAAAGATATTATTATTGGCTTGGATGCACCGGACGATGCGGCGGTGGTGCAGGTGGCAAATAATCAGTTGATGGTGCAGACGATTGATTATTTTCGGGCTTTGATAAACGATGCGTATATTTTTGGGCAAATTAGCGCTAATCATTGCTTAAGTGATATTTTGGCGATGGGGGCTGTTCCTCAAAGTGCGTTAGCGATCGCTACTATTCCTTATGCTGCACCACCCAAAATCGCCGAAACTCTCTACCAATTATTATCTGGTGCGGTGAAGGTGCTAAATCAAGCACAAGCACCCCTTATCGGTGGACACACAAACGAAGGCGCAGAATTGGCATTTGGCTTAACTTGCAACGGACTAGTTTATCCCGACAAACTATTACGCAAAGGCGGAATGCAACCTGGACAAGTGCTAATTTTGACCAAAGCCCTAGGAACCGGGACATTATTTGCCGCTGATATGCGCCGCCAAGCTAAAAATCGTTGGATTGATGCTGCTGTAGAGTCGATGCTATTGTCAAATCAAGCTGCTGCTGCTTGTTTGTTGTCACACAAAGCGACTGCTTGTACTGATGTTACAGGCTTTGGCTTGCTAGGACACTTGCTGGAAATGGTGCAAGCTTCTCACGTTGGAGTTGAGTTGCAACTTGAAGTTATCCCGGTTTTAGCAGGCGCAAGGGAAACATTACAACAACGGATTTTTAGCTCACTGCATCCAGAAAACTTGCAAGCATCACGTTATATTTCTAATTTGGCACAGATTGAGCAGCATTGTAATTATCCCATATTATTTGACCCGCAAACTGCCGGTGGTCTTTTAGCTTCGATTCCAGAGGCGCAAGCTGAGGGATGTTTAGTTGCACTCAAAGCTTTGGGATACGGGCATAGCAGCATAATCGGTCGTGTAATGCCACTTGCAGGTAAACCGCCAGTTTTCCTCGTTCTCAGGTAGAAACTGGGAACGAGGCTTAACGAGAAAAATTCAATTATTTAGCCATGTTGAAAAATACTTGGAACATTTGCCTTTGCATGGTCAAATAAAAATGATTCAATACAATAGACTTCTTGCATTCAAACAGCGAAAAATAAATAATTAAGCGCTCATGGTACGCAGATGGACGCAGATGAAAAAGAATGAGTCTTGAGGACTAATACTTGCATTTATTACCCTGAATGGGTAAGGCGATTGGATAAAAAATGTGTTGAACTGTAAAAAACTTCGTATGCTTCGCCTCTTGTGACGTGTATTATTGACTTTTGCAATCTTGTCTAAACTCCAGATTATTATTCACCTATGAAAAAACCTGCTGCGCGTACAACCGCTCTCGCTACTTGCGCTTTGCTGCTGACAGCCTGTGGTGGCGGCGCTAACACTGGTACGAATTCCGCAAATAATTCCCCAACTAACACTACAACTAACACAGCAGCGACGACGAAAGCATCTGGTGCTATTCCCATCGGTATTGCCTTGGCACAAACGACCAACGTGGCGTTACTTGGTCAAGAGGGATTTGTGGGAGCCAAAATGGCTGAGAAGTATTTCAATGATCAGGGTGGCATCAACGGTACTCCAATTAGATTGGTCATGCAAGACACTGGTGGAGATGAACAAGGAGCA
The DNA here is from genome assembly GCA_964245695.1 of uncultured bacterium. Classification (GTDB taxonomy): domain Bacteria; phylum Cyanobacteriota; class Cyanobacteriia; order Cyanobacteriales; family Nostocaceae; genus Hassallia. Next base: position 1,718 of record CAXTNZ010000324.1, read on the forward strand.
ATTAATGCTTTTCAAACTTTAATTAACAAAGATAAAGTTGTCGGTATTGTTGGTCCTACTTTATCACAGCAAGCTTTTAGTGCCGACCCGATCGCAGACCGTGCTAAAGTCCCTGTTATTGGAGCATCGAATACGGCAAAAGGAATTCCGGAAATTGGTGATTACGTTGCTCGTATATCTGCTCCCGTTTCTATCGTCGCTCCTAATTCTGTGAAAGCTGCACTCAAGCAGAATCCCAACATTAAAAAAGTTGCAGTTTTTTACGCTCAAAATGATGCCTTTAACAGGTCAGAAACAGAAATTTTTCAGCAAACAGTTAAAGACCAGAAGCTGGAATTGGTAACAGTTCAAAAGTTTCAAACTACTGACACGGACTTTCAAGCTCAAGCCACCAATGCTCTTAACTTAAAACCCGATTTGGTGATAATATCCGGTTTGGCTGCGGACGGAGGTAACTTAGTTAGACAACTGCGGGAACTAGGTTATAAAGGCATAATTGTTGGTGGCAATGGCTTTAACACACCAAATATATTCTCTGTGTGCAAAGCGCTTTGCGATGGCGTGTTGATTGCTCAAGCTTACAGTCCTGAACAGCCAGGAGAGATTAACAAGGTATTTCACAAAACCTATGTTGACCAATACAAGAAAGAACCTGCCCAATTTAGCGCACAATCTTTTACAGCAGTGCAAGTGTATGTAGAAGCGCTTAAAGCTTTAGATAAAAAAACCAAAGTTAGCACGCTGCCAGTCGATAAGCTGCGTACTGAATTAAACAAGCAGCTACTAGCCGGAAAGTACGACACTCCTTTAGGGGAAATTTCTTTCACCCCAGTAGGTGATGTGGTTCAGAAAGATTTTTACGTCTCCAAAATTAAAATGGATAAAGACGGAACTAATGGTAAATTTGAATTTTTAAAATAGTTGCAATATGGATATAACTCTGTTTTTGCAACAATTTCTAAACGGGTTATCTATAGGCAGTGTCTATGCTATTTTTGCCTTGGGATACACCCTGATTTACTCAATTTTGGGCATTATTAATTTAGCTCATGGAGCGGTTTTTACCCTGGGAGCATATTTTACTTATGCACTCATGGGTAGTGCTTTCGGATTTAATGGATTGCTAGCTAATGCTAAGCTACCTGTACAATTACCATTTGCTATCGCCTTGATTTTGGGCAGTACTCTGGCTGGACTGGTTGGGGTGGCGGTGGAACGCGTTGCCTTTCAACCTTTGCGACGTAAGGGTTCTGACCCGTTACTGACGGTTGTTTCCAGCTTGGGTGTGGGAGTAGTAATTGTTAACGTAATTCAATATTTAGTAGGCGCAGAAAGTTATACATTTCCGGCGAATACTTACGGCAATTTGCCACCATCTATCAACTTTGGTACAGTAGAAAACCCGATTCCCATTCGCTCTGTTCAAGTAGTGATTTTTGCTGTATCAATGGTGATTGTGGCAATACTCACCTATTTCATTAATAGCACTAAATATGGTAAGGCAATGCAGGCGATCGCCGAAGATCCAACGACTGCTAGTTTATTAGGAATTAACAGCGATCGCTTTATTGTGTTGACTTTTTTCATCAGCAGTTTTTTAGCAGGATTAGCGGGGACTTTGGTTGCTTCTAGTGTCAGCATTGCTGGACCATACTTTGGGATTGCTTTTGGTTTGAGGGGTTTAGCAGTAATTGTTTTGGGTGGTTTAGGTAGTATTCCCGGTGGGGTGTTGGGAGGTTTGCTAATTGGACTGGTGGAAGCGTTTGTCCCCGGTGAATACTCTGGCTATAAAGATGCTGTTGCTTTTGGAATTCTGTTTATCATGCTTTTAGTTAGACCCCAAGGTTTACTTGGGCGTCGATTTATTCAAAAGGTGTAGAAAGAGATAAATGGCTGATTTTTTTGCTACTTACGGGTCTCTTATCGTCTCTATGATACTGGGAGCGCTGTTGGGGCTGTCGCTGTACTTACCGCTGATGACTGGGCAACTATCTGTGGCTAGCCCAGGATTCTATGCTTTAGGTGGGTATATTGCGGCGATTCTATCTACAAAAGTTTTTACATCCACCAGTGGTTTATTTCCTATCCCTCTGCTGTTACTGGAGATGTTAATTGCTGGTGTAGTTTCTGGTTTGTTAGGTTTAGCGGTGGGGATTCCGGCGTTGCGGTTGCGGGGAATTTATTTAGCGATCGCCACCATTGCTTTTGTGGAAGTCCTCCGCGTCATCGCCCTAAATTTGGACATTACAGGCGGTGCTGTTGGGATTTTTGGTATTCCTCAACCTTTCCAAACTCCAATCGAATATTTGTGGATTGCGCTGCCATTACTGATAGTTACTATGGTGTTACTTTACCGTCTAGAACGCATTCGAGTAGGCAGGGCTTTTACAGCTATCCGCGAGGATGAATTAGCGGCGGGTGCGATGGGAATTAACCCGACTTACTACAAAGTTTTGGCATTCACGCTTGGCTGTATTCTCGCAGGGGTTGTTGGTGCAATTAGCGCCCATTTTCTCAATACTTGGAATGCTCGTCAAGGTACCTTTGATGCCAGTATTATCTACTTAACTTTTGTATTAATCGGTGGTTCTAGAACTTTTTTGGGTTCAGTGGTAGGAGGTATGGTATTTACAGCCTTGCCAGAGGTTTTGAGAAGCCTAGCAGATACAGGAGGTTTACCCGCTTGGCTAGCGCAATTTTTGCGAGATGGTAGATTAATTATTTTTGGCTTACTGATAGTTTTGGGAACAATATTTTTCCCTCAAGGTTTGATAACTCCAGATGTATTTAAAAAACGAAAAGTTAGAGATAGGCAAAGTAGTAAAATATCAAATTGAATTATTGATAACTAATGTCCTACAGTATCCCAGTACCTAACAGCAGTATTGTCTTAGAAGCAAAAGGTCTCACTCGCCGCTTTGGCGGTCTAGTGGCGGTGAATAATGTATCTTTTACCGTAACCAAAGATGAGATTTTTGGGCTGATCGGTCCTAATGGCGCAGGCAAAACAACTCTGTTTAATTTAATTACAGGTTTAATTCCACCTTCTAGTGGGCAATTACTTTATCAAGGTGCAGAAATTTCCCAACTCCGTCCCCATAAAATTGCTCGTTTAGGTATCGCCCGTACCTTTCAAAATATTCGCTTGTTTGGTGAACTTTCGGCGTTAGAAAATGTTATCATTGCACGGCATTTGCATACCAAAAGTGGTATGATAACAGGAGTTCTAGGAATACCACCCGCTCCCCTTGAGGAACGCAAAAACAAGCAGAAAGCTTTAGAATTATTGAGTCTTGTAGGCTTGAGCGAACGTGCTGAAGAGAAAGCTAGAAATTTTCCCTACGGCGACCAACGGCGCTTGGAAATTGCCCGCGCCCTCGCCCTAGAACCGCAAATATTACTTTTAGACGAACCTGCTGCTGGGATGAACGAGCGCGAAAAGCAGCAACTAAGTGAGTTTATCCGCAACCTCCGCTCAAGCTTCAATTTGACGATAATTCTCATTGAGCATCATGTACCTTTGGTTATGGGTTTATGCGATCGCATTGCAGTTTTACATTTTGGTCAGTTGATTGCTTTGGGTAAACCATCTGTTGTCAGAAATGACCCGGCTGTAATTGAAGCGTATTTGGGAAATGAATGAGGATTTTAACCGCAGATGAACGCAGATGAACGCAGATATTTAGAAAAAAACCCAGATTTTACAATTTTAGAACTTAAAGACGTTTGTGTTAACTATGGTGGTATTCAAGCTCTAAAAAATGTTAATTTAACTATCCAAAAAGGTGAGGTTGTTACCCTGATTGGTGCCAATGGTGCTGGCAAAAGTACTACTCTCCGTGCTATATCGAAAATAGTGAATATTAAAAGCGGGGAAATTATCTACAATGGACGTAATATTACCCGCCGTCAAGCTCATGAAATCGTCAAATTTGGTATCGCCCATTGTCCGGAAGGACGTAGAGTATTAGCGCGGCAAACAGTTTATGATAACTTACTATTGGGTGCTTATATTCGCTCCAATCCAGCAGAGGTGAAAGTGGATATTCAGCGCCAATTTGAGATATTTCCGCGTATGGCGCAAAGACGCAATCAACTAGCGGGAACTCTCAGTGGTGGCGAACAACAAATGTTAGCGATCGCCCGTGCTTTAATGAGTAAACCACAACTTTTGCTTTTAGATGAGCCTAGCCTAGGTTTAGCACCTGCTATAGTCCGGGAAATATTCTCTATTATTCAAAATTTGCGTGCTACAGGCGTTACTATCCTACTAGTCGAACAAAATGCTAATCTGGCATTACAAATTGCAGACCGTGGTTATGTATTAGAAGCTGGTTGCATCACCTTAACAGGCGCAGCATCGCAATTAATCGCCGATGAGCGCGTTAGAAAAGCTTATTTGGGGTAGAACTTAGTACTATAAGGCAAAAGTAAAAAGTAAAAAGGTGAACCACTGCGATGGACGGGTTTCCTTATGTTTATGAATTATTTTGACAAGCAGTAAAAAATATGGGCAAGTCTTGGGAAGAATTACGCAAACAAGCATATGAGTTATTGGTGAGCGGCGCTACACAGAGCGACTGACCATGAGAATATATTAAATTGGAAGTCCGTACATACGGACGCACGTTTGTATAGTCGCGAATTATCTTCGCCTCGATATCGCCGCATGACTCAAATTGTCTGGATTGCAAGACACGCCAACCGCCTAGACTTTGTAAACCCTGATTGGTTTCTCACCGCCGAACGACGCTACGATCCGCCGCTGTCTGATGATGGTATGGTGCAAGCACAGCAGTTAGCTAACCGGTTGAAGCACGAAAAAATTGCTCATATTTTTGCTTCTCCCTTTCTGCGAACAGTACAAACGGCAAACGCAGTTGCAGAAGTTCTCGATTTGCCGATTAAACTGGAAACGGGTTTGAGCGAATGGCTAAATCCCGCTTGGATGACTGAAGAACCAGTAAAGCTGTCAACTCCACTGCTAGCAGAATTATTCCCGAGAATTGACATTAGCTACACTCCGCGCATTGCTGCCAAATATCCAGAAACTCGTGAGCAAGTACGGGCACGTTCTGGGCAAACTGCCAGATGTCTATCTACAGAATTCTTACCAGAGCATATCCTATTAGTGGCACACGGTGCATCTGTGTTAGGCGCGGCAATGGGTTTAGTCGGTGAGATTGCCAAAACAGAAGTGAAAGCTTCCCTGTGTTCTTTGGTTAAAGTAGTGCGTGAAGACCCAGAATGGTTGCTAGAACTAACGGGAGATACTTCCCATTTAACTGAGATTGAGGAAGTAATCAGGTTTAATTAAAGACTGGGGACTGGGGAC
>CAXTNZ010000325.1:0-7022 GCA_964245695.1 uncultured bacterium
CCCCCCTCCTGTCTATGACTGAAAAAGCAACTTGGAGTCAGCGATTTGAATCGGCGCTGCATCCGGCGATCGCTCGTTTTAATGCGAGTATAGGTTTTGACATTGAATTAATAGAATACGATATCACTGGCTCTCAAGCTCATGGGAAAATGCTGGCTCACACTGGCATCATTTCCCCAGAAGAAGGAAGTCTGCTCGTTTCCGGTTTAGAACAAATTCGCCAAGAATATCGCGCTGGTAAATTTCATCCTGGTATCGACGCGGAAGACGTACATTTTGCCGTTGAACGGCGATTGACGGAAATTGTCGGCGATGTCGGTAAAAAGCTGCATACGGCGCGATCGCGTAATGATCAAGTTGGTACTGACACCAGACTTTATCTGCGTGACCAAATTCAACACATCCGCAGCCAACTGCGGGAATTTCAAGGTGTCTTACTAGATATAGCTGAAAAGCACGTTGAAACTTTGATCCCAGGTTATACCCACCTGCAACGCGCCCAACCTCTAAGCTTGGCTCACCACCTCCTCGCATATTATCAAATGGCGCAACGCGATTGGGAACGCCTGGGAGATGTGTATCGGCGAGTGAATATCTCGCCTCTAGGGTGTGGCGCTTTGGCGGGAACTACTTTCCCGATTGACCGCCATTACACCGCAGAACTATTGCAATTTGACAGTGTTTATGCTAATAGCCTAGATGGAGTGAGCGATCGCGATTTTGCGATCGAATTCTTGTGTGCTGCTAGCTTAATCATGGTTCACCTCAGCCGCTTTTCAGAAGAGGTAATTCTTTGGTCATCGGAAGAATTCCGCTTTGTCACCCTGAAAGATAGTTGCGCCACTGGTTCCAGCATCATGCCTCAAAAGAAAAACCCTGACGTACCAGAACTAGTGCGGGGGAAAACAGGGCGCGTATTTGGTCATCTCCAGGCGATGTTGGTGATGATGAAGGGGCTGCCCTTGGCATACAACAAAGACTTGCAAGAAGACAAAGAAGGTCTATTTGATAGTGTCAAAACAGTCAAAGCTTGTTTAGAAGCAATGACAATTTTGCTGCGCGAAGGTTTAGAATTTCGCACTCAACGCTTAGCAGAAGCCGTAGCCGAGGACTTTTCAAATGCTACCGATGTAGCAGATTATCTGGCAGCGCGGGGTGTTCCTTTCCGCGAAGCTTACAATCTCGTAGGTAAAGTGGTGAAAACCAGTATTGCCGCAGGTAAACTTTTGAAAGATTTAAGCTTGTCAGAATGGCAACAACTACATCCAGCGTTTGAGGCAGATATTTATGAGGCGATCGCCCCTCGTCAAGTTGTTGCAGCCCGCAACAGCTACGGGGGTACAGGCTTTGAACAAGTAAGCAAAGCGCTGAAAGCCGCCCGCGCTCAAATAACTGTTGAATAATAAATAAGGGCGTATAAATAATATACGCCCTTTCAATTGACGGAAACGGATGAGACTACATAACATCCTTAGCTTTTAAGGACTTAAATCCACGCTATGCCGCCCCAATGCGGTATTTTCATTATCGTATTACCTATTTATTTCCACCCCTAGCGATCGGCTAAGGGTAAGAAGCATTATGGAATCTAAGCTAAAAGAAAAGCTCAACAAGCATTTGAGCAACATTCTTTATTCAGCAGCATCCATTGAAGCTGCGCCCTCATCCTCTTCACTCTTCGGCGGTCTTTGCTGGAATCTTCTCTGCATTCGTCCGGTAGTAGTTCGTTTACGAAACTTTCGGGCATACGCCTGGTTCCGTAGCGCCTTTTCTTTTTTCGGATTGCGGCGCTTAGCCATGTTCACCTCATTAATAAACAACAAACTAGCTGAAGCTAGACATCACTTAGGCAATATCAGCTACCGATGTTATTGATATAGCTTTAGTCGAGCTTCAGCAACTAATACACATTAAACAGTATCCTAGTCTACCGCCTTTTATTTTTTAGGTCAAGCAAAATTTAGAATTATTTTTTAACGACAGGGAGGTAAGAACTCGAACAAATAGGTGATAATCCCTAATCATATTATTCAATCTTGATGTGAAATAGGCAATTTGCCAGCAAATTAGTTAAATATTGAAACTACTTATTGTATTTTTTATAAAAAAACTAATATTTGAGAAAAATAAATTTTGAGTAAAAAAATGTTAAATAACTGAAAAGATTAATCTGGGGTAAATCTCAATTGGTGAGATTTTTTAGAAAGTATTGATTGCTGCTTTCCACAAGGGTAAGTTAGCTAAAAATTAAAAAAGATTATTAGCTAAGAAGCGTTATATATATGTATATCCGTAGTTCTAGTTTCAGCAAATGCTAAAATTGATCTGTTCTGCGGTAATCGTTAGAATAAAACCTTAAACCACAAGCACCCTGACATCACACAAAATTCAACTAACATTTTAGTAGTTGAGCGGATGTAAGTGGTGGCGAGTTCTACACTACAACAGAGTAATTGGAAGATTGAACGTTTTTGCTTTTTTTGCTGCAACTGTCCAGTCCCTACGTAGCTTAAGGCGCTTTTCACAAGCCGTACTGGGCATCATCTTTCGTCATCCCATTGCTGGCACGAGTATCATCCCAATTTTACCAGATGGTAGGATTGTGCTAATTCGGCGGCGCGACGATGGTCGCTGGGCATTGCCTGGAGGTATGGTGGACTGGGGAGAAGATATTCCCACTACAGTCCAGCGGGAGTTAATGGAAGAAACCGGACTGGAGTTGATGAAAATTCGGCGTTTGGTGGGAGTTTACTCCGCACCAGATCGCGATCCCAGAATCCATTCGATTTGTATTGTCGTTGAAGCAGAAGTGCAGGGGGTTATGCAGATTCAGGATACCTTGGAAGCAATGGAAATCCAGGCTTTTCCTCTCAACTCCCTACCACCAGGGCAAATGTCCCATGACCACAGTCGGCAGTTGCAAGATTACTTGCAAGGTTTGACAACATTGGCGTAAAACTATTTTGTCCACAGTCTATAGTCTATAGTCCATAGTCCAGATTTTAATGACTATTGACTATTAACTATTGACTAATATGCTAAAAGTTAACTACTAAATAAAAATGAATAGTCTATTTCGTAACTCCCGGAGAAAACTTTCTCAAGGGTTATTATTCTGGCGGGAAGTTGGTGAAGGAACTTGTGTAATTTTATTACATGGTGCTTGGAATGATAGCTGTGAATGGTTATCGGTGATGGAAACACTGTCGTCACATTTTCATTGCTTCGCACCAGATTTATTTGGTTTTGGTGAGTCAGATTATCCTAATGTTCACTATTCGATAGATTTGCAAGTGGAATCTCTAGCTGAATTTATCCTCGCTTTAAAGCTAGAGAAAGTTTATTTAGTAGGACATTCTCTTGGAGGGTGGATTGCTGCTAGCTATGCTTTAAAGTATTCACAGCAAGTTTCCGGTTTGGTATTGCTAGCACCAGAGGGTGTGGAAATAGAAGGACAAGAAAAGCGGTTGCAAAAAATGCAGCGATTAATCAAGCGATCGCCTTTAATATTTAAATTGTTGCGACTGCTTCGCCCCATAACTAAAATGTTAGGCTGGGATAAACAAATTGAACAAGATTGGCAGTTTCAACGAATAATGCTGCAATATCCCACAGCTTGCCAAATATTATTTCAACGTCAGCAGGCAGAAATTAATGCCGAATTATTACACGACCGATTATATAGTTTGGAAATGCCAGTTTTGATTTTGCAAGGTGGAGAAGATACACCAGACAGTTTAGCCATGAGTAAAGTTTACAGTCAAGCTTCTTCATCTGAGTTAAAAATAATTGCTCACAAAAAAAGCAACTTACCAGAATCTTGCGCTGGTATTGTCGCTAGAGATATTCGAGATTTCATCAAAAGCCAGGAGTTAAGTTATTAGATATAGGTGCTTAATTATGTAATATTTGCGGAGTTGAATCAGCAATGAAAAATCAGCAATTGTTTAGGAATAGAGTAGGAATACTGGCTACTATGCATCAAAAAGAGATAGTCATTGCACCACTTTTAGAAGAAGATTTAGGAATTAAAGTTATAGTACCGCCGAATTTAAATACTGATGTTTTCGGTACATTTACCAGAGAAATTCAACGTCCTGGTACGCAAATCGAAGCTGCAAGATTAAAAGCGGAAAAAGCACTGGCTATCACAGGTGAAACTTTAGCGATCGCTAGCGAAGGTACTTTTTGCCCTCATCCTAGTTTCCCTTATATTTCTAGTAATAGAGAAATTGTAATTTTTTTAGATAAAGAAAATGAACTAGAAATTATTGGTGAAGAATTTTCTCTGGAAACTAACCATAATTATCAGCTTATTCATAATCTTGAAGAAGCGTATAACTTTGCAAGTAAAGTTGGGTTTCCTGAACATGGTTTAATTGTTATTTCTGATTCACCCAAAGATAGCGGTGAGATATTCAAAGGTATTATTACAGATGAACAATTAAAAGAAGCTGTTAATTTTGCCTTAAAGAATTCACCAACTGGAAAGGTGCATATAGAAACAGATATGCGGGCGATGTATAACCCTACACGAATGAAGAATATAGAAAAAGCCACTCGTAATTTATTAAAAAAGATTAATACCTTTTGTCCAAGCTGTGGTATACCCGGTTTTGAAATAACTCAACGAATCAAAGGATTACCCTGTGCAAGTTGTTATACACCTACTTTGCTAACTCGTGCTGTCAAATATCAATGCAAAAAATGCGGTTTTAGTCAAGAAGAATTATTTCCTGATGGCAAATATGCCGATCCGGGACAGTGTATGTATTGTAATCCTTGATGTTTACCATTGTTAAATCCCCTATTGAGTTGGAATTAAGCTAATTTCTGTGACTTTCCATCACAGTTAAGCTGTCTCTATCTTTAATAAAAGAAACTTATATGTAAAGCATATTGTTATTTTTGTAAATTATCTATATATTTTTTTAAAGAAGCAATAAATACCAAACATAGCAAGGTACACCACCTACCGATAAGAAATAGTTAATAACTAACTATTAAATTTATTGCAGCGTTAAAGCTTGTAATTACCTTATATAAAAGGAGAACAAAAATGCTAAATCGCAGTCAGGTTGTTCGGGGTCTTGAAACCATCCAAGACTTAATAGTGGTTTCTTTGTGTATTGGTTTATTTAGCTTCATGGTGATTCAACTGCGAGCAATGTTTTACTCGTTGCTACCTCCTTTAAACTTTAAAGTTTTCACTTCAGATATTCTCTTTCTGTTGATTTTGGTCGAGTTATTTCGATTGCTGATTATTTACTTACAAGAACAACGAGTATCGATTGGTGTAGCTGTGGAAGTGTCGATTGTTTCGGTGTTGCGAGAAGTAATTGTGCGGGGAGTGCTAGAAGCAGAATGGAGCCACATTTTAGCAGCATGTGCTTTCTTGTTGGTGATGGGAGTACTGCTAGTAGTTCGAGTTTGGCTACCACCAACTTTCAGTGGCATTGACCCGGAAAAGCTATTATATCAAAGAAGTCAGCTACTTTCAACTGATAACTCATTTCAATTTAATGAAAATAATTCTCATCTCGACACAGAGAGAGTTCCTTCTAAAAGTTGAAGTAAATCATAGATTTTGTAGAGACGTTCAGAACCGAACGTCTCTACTTATAAATTGGGTTTGTTATTGTCAATCGTAAATTTTATGCCGTAGATATTACGCATTAGCTTTACAAAACAAAATACTTTAACTTTATTAAGTATTTATACTAAAATGTTTCTAGATTTATCCCTAAGCAATAAATTACAAAGGTGACGAGTCAAGCAACTGATTGATTTTTATCTACCACATTTTTTCACTAATTTGCCAGGGAATATATATATGGACAGCAAAAAATTATCGATCGCTGTTACAGCAACGGCATTTATAGCTGTGCAAACTGTAGTTGTTAATCCAGTTCAAGCTGCTCTAATAGACTTCAGCTTTACCACCTCTAGAGGTGCAACAGGAACATTCACCTTGAACACGGATACTCCCCCCTCTGCTAATCCAGCCTTATTAAGAATGGGGATTACAGGGATTGCATACCCTAACGCTGTCTCTAACTTCTCTTTTTCGGCACCGTATACAAATTTAAGCAACGTTACCACTGACTTTAATGTTGTTCCATTCCTTAGTTCTGAATTTATTGGTCTTCCTGCTAATATAGGCGTTATTAGCGCTCTTAGTTATCCACCCGGATGTATAACAGCACCAGGCTTAAGCTGTTTATTTGATATTTCTGTATTATACTCAGGCAACATGAAGGAACTTCCCGCACTTTCTGATAGTCCACTTTCTTACTCTAGAGGTGTGGGTGTTGATTTCCTTGATCCCACAACTCAAGAACGGCTACGTGACGATATTACCAATCTTCAAGTTGTCACTAATAAAGCTGTACCAGAACCGAATTCTAGCTTAGGTATATTAGCTTTTGGTATTGCAGGTGTAGGTTTACTATTGAAACGCAAGAAGAACACTTTCAAGCGGTTAGCCATCTAAAAAAAATAGCGATCGCATTCCCCAAAATATCAAATTCGGTTCCACAATCAAACGCGCTGCAATCTCCGGATACTGCGATCGCATATAATTTACTATTAACGTGCTTGAGCCTCCTTTAATCGCAACCTTACTTTCAGGAAATTCGCACCACCACGCTTCAACAAAGTCTTTGATTCCAGCTAATAAAGTGTAAATTATCCCACTAGCGATCGCCTCTTGTGTATTTAAAGCAAATCGTTGCGGTAGAGACGCGAAATTTCGCGTCTCTACAAGTGGTAATTGTCCGGTTTTTTGAGCAAGACTAGCAAGCTGCAAACTTAATCCCGGTAAAATTGCGCCCCCAACTAAATATTGGTCACTATCAGCACCTGTAAATGTCAGTGTTGTTCCGGCATCAATAACTAACATCGGAAACCCTAAAGTGCTGACAGCACCATATAAACTCAAGGCACGGTCAATTCCTAATGTCGGATACATACCCTTGAGCGGTACTTGGTCTAAAGTAATAACGCGAACATTAGGGTAACTT
>CAXTNZ010000326.1:0-7015 GCA_964245695.1 uncultured bacterium
CTTCCCGACGCTCACCCTTCGGGTAGAGCGCGGGGCTGCTGCTGTTAAAGCTCAATTTTAAGTTACCTGTAATCAATGCTTTTAGTCAGACATTCTTTTTTCTACGTGATAATACTAACTTAGATGTAAGAAATAAATTTTTTTAATGAGGTCAATATTTAGCGAGCGCGCCCAGTTGGGGTCTATCCCACAAAATCGCATTGCTCCCTGATTTATTTAGCTATGGGTGCAAAAGGTAACACTTGGAATGGAGTTTGTCAGTTACCTTGGTTGAAAACCTACCTGGAAGGAGAAAACTGTGGAACTTGGTTTGGAGGTGGTTATTGGAAAACTGAAAAAGAACTATTATTAAATGGTATGTGGGCAGAACCCAATAAAAGCATTTTTTTTCAACTGGGTAACTTAAATTCTCAGTTTGGAGGAGAAGATTTAGGTGTATTATATCCTCGTTTAGAGCGGGATGGCTGGAGGAGGAGCGGAGAAAATTACGGCGAGGATATAAAAGTTGAGAATTCTAAAAAGTATATTGTAGAATGCCTTGGAGATGATGGTTGGTATTGTCAACCAACTCCAAAACATCCGACACTAAGAATGTATTATAAAGGATATTTTGGTCATCAACATGAATACACTTTTAAGTTTACTATAGATGAGTATCCTGAAGTACTTGATTCTGATGTAGACTGGGTAAATTGGGATTTTTTGGGTAATTTAGTCTTTGCCAAACACGTAATACTTTATAAGTACGAGCTTAATGACTTCAAAAAAGGTAAAGCGAGTTTTTGCAAAGATTTGGAACCTCTATTACGTCCCGGTGCAAACGGGAAAAGTTAGATTCCCGACTTCTTAAATAAGTGGGAATATGAACACGATTATTAGTACTTTTTGACAACCAAAGAAATGAATAATGCAAACCGATCCTAAACCAGGAACACTTTACATTGTCGCGACACCAATTGGTAACCTGGAAGATATGACTTTCCGGGCGGTGCGAATTTTGCAAACGGTTGATATAATTGCGGCAGAAGACACGCGCCACACGGGGAAACTGCTACAACATTTTCAAGTTAAGACACCACAGGTAAGTTACCACGAGCATAATCGTCACAGTCGCATCCCGGAATTATTAGAGCATTTAGGTAACGGCAAAGCGATCGCTCTGGTAACAGATGCTGGTATACCCCTAATTTCCGATCCTGGATATGAACTGGTAAAAGCTTGCATTGAAGTACTTGTACCAGTTGTACCAATTCCTGGTGCGAGTGCTGCAATTACAGCTTTGAGTGCAGCCGGATTGCCTACAGATAGATTTGTCTTTGAAGGCTTTTTGCCAGCCAAAACTCAACAACGGCATGAACATTTAGAGTCTCTACAGACAGAATCCCGCACATTGATTTTCTACGAATCGCCGCACCGATTGCAAGAGACTTTACAAAATTTAGCAGAAAATTTCGGAAGTAATCGCCAAATTGTCTTGGCGCGAGAGTTAACTAAATTACATGAAGAATTTTTGCGTGGGACAATTGCCGAAGCGATCGCCCATTATCAAAATCGCGAACCCCAAGGCGAATATACTTTAGTAGTGGCGGGAATTCCACCCGACCAACCCCATCTGAGCGAAGCCGAACTCAAAGGAGAGTTGGCGGCGATAATGAGTCAGGGAATATCGCGATCACAAGCTAGCCGTCAATTAGCAAAAGTTACATCCTTACCCCGTCGCCATCTTTATCAACTGGCTCTTGCTATCAAAACATTTGACCAAGAGCCTGATATCATAAAAGAAGACATAATCGGTGGAGAAGAATCACCAATTCAGGATTAAAGTAGATTTTCTCCAACATCCGACAAAGACTGATATGTAACTGAGTAGTAATTTTACTACCAGTAAGTACATAAAACCGACTTGGGCGCAATAAATTGTGTCTAATCATCATTATGAAAAAAGCAGTTTCAATAAAATTGAGGCTACTATTACAATGGAAATTATTCATAATGAGGAACAAGTCAGAATGACCCAAGTGGTTTTAGGAGACAACGAAGGCATAGATTCGGCTCTACGTCGCTTTAAACGCCAGGTTTCCAAAGCAGGAATCTTAGCCGATGTCAAGTATCATCGCCACTTTGAAACACCCATAGAAAAGCGCAAACGTAAAGCAGTAGCAGCTAGACGCAAACGCCGTTTTAAATAAACCTATTTAGTGCTGGGGTTACTTGATGACATCATGTTAAACAAGCCACAGTGCGTGCAATATCATTCTTAAACAAACTTTCGCGATCGCGACCGCACCCCTTTTTGGGGTGTGAGTGCGTTGAAGCGAGCAATTCACAAAAAGCGTTAAGTGTGTGATTATGGTTAGATAAAGTAAGCTAGAATGTCCATCAAGCATTTGCAAACGGTAAGTCCTTCTTTTCTTTCAGGACTGATCTACCTATTTTGGGGGTGAATACCACAAGCCGCCAGAAAAGATATCATTACCTTCTGATCCGGGAAATGTGAAAAAACGGGCTTTGTCATGAAAACAAAGTCCGTTTTGTAGTTATTAGTTAAAGCTGGCTGGAAGATGTGAATCAAAAACTCAAGACTCAGAACCACCGACAGTATAGCTATTACAGCGATTCATTGCCTTTTCTACTCCCTGCTTGAGGCTGAGTTCTACACACTCCACCACAAACTGGAGTACCTCAGACATGAGTTTAGTTTCGCTGGCAGAAAATCGCCCCAGCACATGTGATACAGTACTTGAATCATCGCTGCTAACAGCATTTTTCGGTTTACCAATGCCGATTCGCAAACGCGGGAAATTTTGAGTGCTAAGATGAGCGATCGCACTTTTCATTCCATTGTGTCCCCCAGCCGAACCAGACAAGCGCAGACGAGTCTTTCCCAAGGGTAAATCCATATCATCATAAATCACCAGCACTGACTCAGGCGGCAATTTATACCAACTTATCACCGCTTGCATTGCCTGTCCGGAGAGATTCATATAAGTAAGCGGCTTCAGCAACCGGATTTTATCTTTATTTGGTGCAATTCCTTCGCCATATTCACCCTGAAACTTGCGATTTTCCGCCAAAGGAATCTTCCAAGAAGAGGATAGCGCATCCACTGCGGCAAAGCCGATATTGTGGCGTGTTTTGTCGTACTTAGGTTCCGGATTCCCCAAGCCGACAATTAGCTGAGGAATTACCAAAGTAGTCGTAACAGCTTCTGTCATTTTGCCTGATCTAAATCAATACCCAACAACTTCTAGCTTTGTTGAGAAGAACCAGCAGTATCCTTGTCTAATTGAGATGCTTGAATTTGCTTCGGTTCGAGTTCAGCAGTAGTTTTCACAGCTTCTTCCAATTTTTGAGCTTCCTGCTTAAACTCGTTTTGAAACTCGTTAGAAGCTTCTTGAAAGCCGCGAATAGCTTTACCCATACTACGACCAATTTCTGGCAACTTCTTTGGACCAAAGATTAACAGCGCCACTACCATAATTAGACCCATTTCCGGCAAACCAATACCAAATATATTCATTCTTTTTCTCCTGTCAACTGAAAAACTACGCCAGCAGCCCACATATGTAGTTTAGATAATAATTAGCGGTTAATGGTTACTATAGCGGTTATAAGAAAGCGTGTAATACAGACGTTCGTAGGGGCACAGCATTGCTGTGCCCCTACTATAGAACAACAGCGACCAACACAATAGCAAAAAACCCGGACTAGCCGGGTATGAAACGCTTGCCATGCAAGCATTGCCATGTCGTATCACTTAGCTGCCTAAACTCCGCCAGTCTACATTTACATCCTGGATCAGTAGCGAGGAGTTGTAAATTTGGAGGATAATCAGCAAAAACACGAAAAATAACAGCATAAAAATACCCATCACCGGAGTAGTACCCCAACCAGGGGCTACTTTACCGTACTCAGAGTTTAGAGGTCTGAGGATATCTCCCAACCTAGTCCGTTGTGCCATAGTTCACCTTAAGATTAGAGTTGCCAAAGCTTTTTTTTAATCTTCTGTAATATTCTATAAGAATAGCACTCATAATTTATTTTTTGATTATGGAACCCGCAACAGTTCTTATCATTTCTGTCTGTGCTGGTGTAATTGCCATCACAGTAGCCTCGATTTATACCTCCTTTGGTCCTCCAAGCAAGCAATTAAGCGATCCTTTTGAAGACCACGAGGACTAGAGTCTTGATTGTAGTCGGCGCTTCAGCGCTGAAGCGCTAACTACGAACACATCAAAAGTGTACAGTGACTAATTATATGTCGTTGTGACAAATTTTTGTCGTTGAGAAAATCTCAATATGGCAAGGCTTTTGAGAAATTAAGAGACTTAAGGAAATATTCTCACTAATGAAAAATTAAATGTCATTTTTTAAGTGAATGACAAAATAGCTGTCGCTACATAATAGAGAAATTCGACATCATCTGTACAGTGACTAATTCTCGGTAATTAATAGCACATTAGTGTTTCGTGACTAATTGATGTCGCTTGAGGCATTAAACCAAGAACTCTGCATCAAACAGAAATTTAGGCTGAAAAAGCTTATCTTATATACGTTTCACCTTTTTACTTCCCTGTTTTAACCAAACACAAGAAGGTTACAAGCAGACATTTATTAGTACATAATTACTAATAAAAACAGTTAGAACTCAAATGCCAACTTATGACCCATTGTTGGGAAAATACCCAAGGTTGGTTGTGCCACTCAAATCACAACTACAATAAATTAATACTTTTCCCTACCCTTCCACCTTTTAGCTCAAAATTGGAATGCTTATCTTATAACTAGTTGTTCAGGTAAAGATATTCTAAGCTCATGAATTCGCCCTGTGGGGACTGCTGGCACGTCAAGTATACTTATTCTTTTACCGATTAAATCAACGGGACTGGTTAGAGTTGAAAAATTAGGATTATTCCTAATATTTATTAAAATTTTATTTAGTAAATCTTCTGTAACAACTACACGATACATTCGTTTATTTTTACATGATAATTGTAAATAAATTATTTGACCTGTATTAATTTGGCAGTCTTCAACAGTACCTAAGAATGAATTAGGCTGAAAAAGCAGCGCTATAGGTTGTAGCGAAACCCATCCAACTGCAATTGCTCCTAGATAGAATCCAGTTATATCAAACCCCACTTCTTCATCAAGAACTTGTTTTACTGCTTCTGACATTGTTAAGGAGTATAGTAAACCTACACTTGTTACTAAACCTCCGGAAGCTAAAGCTAAATTTGTAAATTCCGAAAGGGTTATTAATTTTTTATTTTTTAAACTAATAATCAAAAACAATGTGAGAAACACTATCCATGCTATAAGTTTTGTCGAGGTATTCATAAGCGAATATTTCAGGATGTCAAAAAAATTAAATTCTATTATCTATAGTAAATAAGCTAAATATCGCTCCTACTAATGCACCGATAATTGAGCCAGGGAGTTGAGCAATAATTCCACCAAGAAAAGCTCCACCAGATGCTAGAGCAATCATATATTCACCACGTTGAAACAATTTTTTAGGGGTGATTCTTTTGTGAAATAAGTTATTATTTAAATTTGAATTACTAGCTTTATTAAACACTAATCCATAAACTCCTCCAATTAAAGCTCCAATTACAGATATAAAAGTATAACTACTTAGACTACCTAAGAAAGCACCTCCACTGGCAAATGCAATTACATACTTTCCCTTTGCCCAAAAAGTATAAGTATTAACAGAGCGGTTTTGTGTACTTTTGTTATCATCGCTTGTAGAATCATCAACCGAAGATTTTACGGATATTACGGTTAAAGAAGTTGTTTGGATTTTTGTTTTAATTAGACGTTGTCTAGCTTTGAGTACTGGTGTTAAGTTCTTTGGAATACCTGCTAACCTAATTGCAGCACAACCAAATTTGTGGGCAAATTCGACGGTTAGCCCTGCTCCTAAAGCATCGTAAAAGCCCACAGCGAATTCAATTGCTGCTTTATCTCCAATTGCCTTGCTCATACCAATCACATAGTTAATGTGTTGAGCGATGGCGTTTGCTTGTACCTCAGAGTAACAGCCATTAAGAACAATACATTCAATCTGTTCTGCAAATAGCTCAAACAATCTCGCTAGAGTTTCTCCATCAACTAGCTTTGCCGAACCAGTTTCATCTTCAAATACCAAACCCTCATCTCCCGTCCCATGCCCACAAAAATGAATAATCTGCGGATTAATGTCCAACATCGCTCGCTGAATATCTCTCGGTCGTACTGCCCACTTCTGTTCCAAGACAAACTGATCGCGCTGCTTAGCTCGCTGCAACCCAGCATAAATTTCACGCACCTCCTCATCCAAACGGAGCGGTGTTGTGCCTTTAGGGTTGGCTGCTAAAATCAAGATTTTTTGCGGCATAAATTAGTCAGATCCAGTTATATTAAAACTTTTTACATAATTAACCTTGTTACTAACGAGGTTATTCAATCGCACAAAGGTGGTAAATTCTTACCTATTTCACTATTAGTTTGTGAAATTCCGTTTACATTAAGCCATTGCTGAATCAACTCAACAACGACCTGATTCATCTTTTTGCCCTGCATAACGCAAGTAGTATGAAACTGCTTTTTCAAATCATCTGAAATATTAATGTGCATTTCTTCAGTAGTTTTAGTATCCATGTAATTGATTATTACATGGATAAAGCTACAAAAGTAAAAATGGACTTTCCGAAAAATAGTATTAATTCATATTTAGTATTTAGCTTTTTAGTACAAAAGTATACATTAAAATTATGATTAGTGAGCTAAAAATCCTTATTTCTCATTTTATTTATAATATATGTTTATTTAAAACGTATTTTTTAAGTATTAATACATTAGTGAAAGATATAGCAACGGACAGGAAGCTTAGGACAATTATCAATTCACAATGTACGCGCTTTGAGGGCGTCTACCGCCGACTTGTCCCAACGGCTTTGGCGACTGCTATAAATACCAACTTTTAACCGAATGTTGGTAAAACGATAAGAATCAGGCTGCCCTGGCGGTA
>CAXTNZ010000327.1:0-6991 GCA_964245695.1 uncultured bacterium
GCCCTCCCCTCTCCCAGAGCGATCCCTAACTACTATCTTTAACCGCAACTCAGTATGAGGCGATCGCGCTAGTGATGGGAGTAGTCTGAAGTTAAGTAGTCGTTGCTTCAGAAGCATCTACATAAAAGCAACGCGGATAGTAAAAGTCGATTCTTCGACTTCACTCGGCTGTAATTTCTTGCGGCTAGACGCAGATAGCAGCTTGTCGAAAACTTGCTAATATCTTTCTGTGTGTAACACAAGTGACAATTTTGCATCCATCCCATGCAGTTTTGGCTTAAGTAAGCTAATATCAATAATCTTGACTGTCAAATCTTTTTTGAATTGATTAAAATATCGTTGTATACAATAAGAAGAGTTTGTCAAGTTTCGTAGGGTTGAAATCTCACTTCTTGCGCTAACGTGTGACTAAGACCGAATTGATTAGCCTTGTGGCGGATTCTGCCACAGCCTTAACTCCCTAGTTTAGGTTATTGGTAAAACAAAGTCGAGTGCTAAAGTCGAGCACCACGACTGTTCAGTTCGGAAACTAGTGCCTACAAGCTGCTTAATCTCAGAAAGTTAGAAGTCGCGTGCACGTTTACGTCAATTGCTAAGCTTTAAGGCGATGTCTAACCAACAAGCGATCACTGTGGACGACAGGAAACCGCACGATCTTCGTGCTTAA
The DNA here is from genome assembly GCA_964245695.1 of uncultured bacterium. Lineage (GTDB taxonomy): Bacteria > Cyanobacteriota > Cyanobacteriia > Cyanobacteriales > Nostocaceae > Hassallia. The sequence goes on from CAXTNZ010000327.1 coordinate 668, forward strand.
GTCTGGTTTACCGACACCAGTCGCGAATGCTAGGTCGGGCTAACCCTCCTTTCTGACTGGTTCACCAGAACGCCGCCTCGTCTACGCAAATTCTCACTCAGTAAGATATCAAGGAAATGTAAAAATGCCTGCATTAATACATCCATCTAAACTGAGTTAACATTAAATCCGCTGATTCTAAGTAGTTAATGTTTTACATAATACTTAAAATCAGATAAAGGCAGGTGTACTATAGTTTAAAAGTAATGACAATGCCACTGTAATTCCGAAAAGATTTGGTGAAAATTTAAGAGTATGACTACCGTTTTCAATATCTTTTTGGTAGAACTAGCTCGACCTTAGTTAAAGACTTAATGGTACCCACACAAAAAGAGTGCAATTTCTGTGAAACAGGCTACAATCGGAACAGTATTTACAGAAACATCTCCCAACAGTCATATTAGTTATATATGAAGTGGTGGATTTTTTTTTCAACATGAGTCTTTTTTAGACTAGTTAGTCAAGAGTCGTGTGCGAAAGCAAGACTTATGACGTTTACTTTCATCATCAGAAGTCAGCTTAAACGGTGGCTTCCCTGAAAGCGAGAAACTCCTCCCCAAGAGGAGCAAAGCTTCCGAAAATGATCAGGGCTTTCTTAGCCGAACCCTTTATTTTCGGTTGACAAAAAGCTCATTTATAAGAGCAGTAAAAACATTTTTTCGGAATTGATTCTGCAAGGAGCATGAGGAACGCGGCATGAACCAGGCTAACAACGTACTCGAAAGCATTTATCAGCCTGACCTAGAAATAATAAATCAGCCTGAGCTCGAGTTAGAAGAACTCTTAATCGAGGATGAAGAGGACTTGCTTATTAACGATGAAGGCGACGAAGAATTTTTAGAGCCTCAGTCTGATGAGGACGACACAAAGTCTGGGAAAGCCGCTAAATCGCGTCGCCGGACCCAAAGCAAGAAAAAGCATTACACCGAAGATTCGATTCGGCTTTACTTGCAAGAAATTGGTCGCATTCGCCTGTTGCGGGCAGACGAAGAAATTGAACTGGCACGGAAAATTGCCGACTTGCTGGAATTAGAGAGAGCACGCGAAAAACTTTTAGAGCAGTTGGATCGCGACCCCAAGGACAGTGAATGGGCAGAAGCAGTGCAACTGCCGCTACCAGCGTTTCGTTATCGCTTGCATGTTGGTCGCAGGGCGAAAGACAAGATGGTGCAATCTAACCTGCGCCTAGTAGTTTCAATTGCCAAGAAGTATATGAATCGTGGCTTGTCCTTCCAAGACTTAATTCAGGAAGGCAGTCTAGGTTTGATTCGCGCTGCTGAAAAGTTTGACCACGAAAAAGGCTATAAGTTTTCTACATATGCTACGTGGTGGATTCGTCAAGCAATTACTCGTGCGATCGCTGACCAATCTCGCACTATCCGACTTCCGGTTCACCTTTACGAAACCATCTCTCGGATAAAGAAAACCACCAAGCTGCTTTCTCAAGAAATGGGTCGCAAACCCACCGAAGAAGAAATTGCCACTCGTATGGAAATGACCATCGAGAAGCTGCGGTTTATTGCTAAATCTGCACAACTGCCGATTTCACTAGAAACTCCTATTGGGAAAGAAGAAGATTCCCGACTAGGCGATTTTATTGAGTCAGATGGCGAAACCCCAGAAGACCAAGTTTCCAAAAATCTCCTGCGGGAAGACTTGGAAAAAGTCCTCGACAGTCTCAGTCCCCGCGAACGTGATGTTCTCAGACTGCGCTACGGCTTGGATGATGGTCGCATGAAGACCCTTGAGGAAATTGGACAGATTTTCAACGTCACCCGCGAACGTATTCGTCAAATTGAGGCGAAGGCACTCCGCAAGTTACGTCATCCGAATCGTAACAGCGTTCTCAAGGAATATATCCGGTAGTCATTAGTTAGTAGGAGCGAGGTTAGTAGTTAATTTTAACAATTCACTACTAACTATTCACAACCAACAACTATAAAAAACCTGGTAGTGATTGTTTACTACCAGGTTTTTTTATTTATTTAAGAATTTATAGTCTTAAAAATTACATGATGCCCCAAAAATGTAGAAAGCCTTGACCAGAAAATAGCTCAATCAAAGCGGCTGATAAAAAGCCAATCATTGCTAAGCGACCGTTCCAAATTTCTGCTTGCGGGGTGAAGCCCCAACGCCAAGCATTGCGATCGTCCATTACGGGAGCAGTTACTTTTGTAGTGTTTGTCATGATTGGCACTCCAAGCTGGATTTACGAAACTTTGTTACTCTATGTAAACTAATATAACAATTATTTTCAAAAGTGCAACCCAATATTTAAAAATTTGTTGTATTTTATTGACTTAGATATCAGTTACTGATATTAAGAACAGGCTAAGAAATCCACTTTCAGGTGAACTCCTGAGGTTTCGGTTTCGGGTTTCTAGGTTTTGCCCTGTAATAGACATTTAGGCTTATTGCAAAATAATAGCAACTATACCTACATTAGTAGCAGTTGCCAAGACTTTCTATATCTACCTAGGTCAGTAATGCTGTGTAGGAGTTGTCTATAATTTTGATAATTGTTTGCATTTGTGAGTTTTCAGGATTGAGGAGATTCAGTAAATTCCCTACCAGAGAATCTCCATCTCATTTGCCGTTGAGACAAAACCAAGCTTCTCGTAGAGACGTTTGCCATCCTCGGTAGCGTGAAGCCAGATGCGTTTAACTTCAGTTGTCCTCACAAAGCTGATAATTTCTCTAAAGAGTGCTGTAGCAATTCCCTGTCCGCGCCACGCCGGAATTGTGTAAATATTCATTACGTAGGCTTCTAAACCTGAGAGATTGCCGTTATAAGGCGGTCTTTGAAAAAATACCAGACCGGTGGTGCTAACAATTTGGGAATTCACCTCAGCCACCCAAGCCAAAAACTCGGATGAAGGCATCTTTTGTGCAAGATAATTTCGGGTTGCTTCTGCAAGCGCTGTAGTGTCGGTTTCATTTTTAATATTGCCAACTTCATGCAGTAAATCGAGGCGCAGTTGAACCAGCGCCTCTAAATCCTTTAAGTTGGCTTGTCGCAGGTTTAACATCGCCCTGCTTAAGAACGAACTTCAGCAATGGTGATGATTTTTTCATCACGGTTAAGCTGGAGAACGCTTTCACCTGTAGCATCTCTACCCAGCAAAGGCACTGTATCCACACTTAGACGCACTACCCGCTCTCTATTAGTAACTAGCGCTACCTCAGAAGAAGCGATCGCCATTACCATCCCAGCTAGGTTGTCAGTTTTGTTCTTAAACTTCAGTGCTTGCGTGCCTAAATCACCGCGATTAGCCAGTTTGAAATTGCTTACGGGTATTCGTTTGGCATATCCTTCTTGAGTCACCAGCAACAGATTATCATCCTTAGCAAACGTTACACAACCAACCATTTGCTGATGTTTTAGCAGCCGCAATGCTTGCAACCCGACAGCAGTACGACCCATAATCGGTAATTGTTCATCATTCACTGGAAACCGCAATAGTCGCCCACCGGAACTAGCAACAATCAAATGTTCTCTGGGAGTGGTGAACTGGCTAAATAACAATTCGTCGTCGTCTTTCAACTTCAAAATTGTAATTCCGCGACGAGTCAGGTTAGTAAATTCCTCAAGAGAGAGGCGCTTAATTCGTGCATGCTTTGTCAAAAGAATCATTTGCGAGGTTTCGGCGTTTTCCGGCAGCAAAAAGCGGTTGACAACAGCTTCTTGAGCGCCTTGAGCAGTACTGCTGAGCATAGTTATCAGTGGTTTTCCCCGTGGAGAACGTCCGGTGGTTGGGGGAATGTCTCCCACTTTCACAGGATAGACTTTGCCACCACCAGTTAGTACCATTAACTCTTTGTCTGTATCAGTCAAGGCGGTTTGGATAATGAAATCATTATCAGGCAGACCGTTGTCAGCTTTCGCCTTTTTAACTGACGGCTGAGTACGGCGCACATACCCCCGCTGGCTAAACTCTAAAACAACTTCTTCTGCCGGCTCTTCTGATTTTGGTTTTTCGATTTGAGATTTGGGATTATCTTGCTTTTCTTCTCCTCTAGTTTTCTGCTCATCGCCATTGCTAACCAAAAGCTTGGTACGACGAGCATCACTGTACTTGCGCTTTAGATTACGCAAGTCTTTTTTCAGTGCCTTTAGTAACTCTTTTCTGTCGCTAAGCAACCGTTGTAATAATTCAATTTCCTCCGTTAGTTGCTCAAACTCCCGCTGTAAATTCTGCTGTTCTAAACTGGTGAGACGTCGCAGGGGCATAGCTAAAATTGCATCTGCTTGGACTTCAGTCAAATCTAGCAGGCTACACAGATCGATTTTTGCGCTAGTACCATCAGCCGCTTGCCGCAAAATTTCAATCACATCATCTAAGTTAGATAATGCTTTCAGCAAGCCTTCGAGTAAATGCAGCCGACTTTCTGCATTTTGCAATTCATTAGTGTAGCGACGGTTGAGAGTTTCTTCGCGGAAACTTAAAAACTCTTGCAAAAGGTGACGCAAACTAAGCTGGCGCGGTTGTCCATCAACGATCGCTAAAATAATTGCCCCAAAATTAGTTTGCAGAGCGGTTTGGTGATACAAATGCTGGAGAACATCCTGTTCTTTAGTATCGCGTTTGAGTTCAATGACTACGCGCATACCTTCGCGATCGCTTTCATCCCGAAGATCGGAAATTCCTTGCAAGCGACCTTGATTTACTAACTCCGCTACTTTCTCAATCCAGGCTGCCTTATTCACTTGATAAGGCAATTCCGTCACTATAATTGCTGTTCGCCGCTTGCTACCTCTAACGGCTGCAATTTCCTCTATCTGGGCAACTCCTCGCAACACAATCCCACCTTTACCTGTGGTGTATGCCTCGCGAATCCCAGCATCACCAATGATTTCCCCGCCGGTGGGAAAATCAGGACCGGGAATTAGCTGGAATAATTTTTCATTACTCAAATCCGGGTTGTCGATTAAAGCAATTAACCCATCAACTACTTCCCCTAAGTTGTGCGGTGGAATATTCGTCGCCATTCCTACCGCAATTCCCGAACAGCCATTGAGCAACAAAAACGGCAACTGCGCTGGTAGCACTGTTGGCTCTTGCTGGGAATTATCGAAGTTACCGATAAATTCCACCGTTTCTTCGCCAATTTCTGTCAGCATTCCCTCGTGGCTAATCGGTGCGAGGCGCGTTTCTGTGTAGCGCATCGCTGCGGGTGGGTCATTATCCACGCTGCCGAAGTTGCCATGTCCTGCTAATAAGGGATAGCGGCTGGAAAAGTCCTGCACCAACCGAACCAAAGCGTCATAAACCGATTGGTCGCCGTGGGGATGATATTTACCCAGCACGTCTCCGACTACACGGGCGCACTTACGATAGGGTCTGTCAGGGGTCAAACCAAGTTCGTGCATGGCATACAAAATCCGCCGATGCACTGGCTTTAAGCCATCACGCACGTCTGGTAACGCCCGCCCGACTATCACACTCATGGCATATTCGAGGTAAGACCGTTGCATTTCGGTGTGCAGGGCTGTGGGGATTACCTGTCCCGTTGAGAGAAGGTTTAACTGTTTTGCCATGAGTTTTTTCCCTGAATCACTACACAAAAATCTTTATAAATGAACACTACAGCAACCACAGCATAACGGATGAAATAAAATTCCTAACACAATCTTGACACTCATGAGATAAAAATCAGTAGTATCATCCTTCATATGATGGGGATACACATTGATTCTTTAAAAGGAAGCAGACAACTGTTTTGTCATAGTGGTAATCCCCCTCACCCCTACAAGTCAAATTGTCATGAAAACCGTTTTGATTGTCGAAGACGATCTGATTAATGCTCGCGTTTTTTCCAAAATTTTGAGCAAGCGCGGTGGCTTGGACGTGAAACACACTGAAAATGTGGAAGAGGTAATGAAAATTGCCTCTTCAGGAGAAGCAGACATTATTTTGATGGATGTTTCTCTCTCACGAAGTGTTTACCAAGGTAAGTCTGTTGATGGTATCAAGATTACACAAATGTTGAAATCAGATCCACAAACAGCAACATTACCTGTCATTTTGGTAACGGCACACGCTATGGAAGGCGATCGCGAGAACTTTCTTAAACAAAGCGGTGCTGATGGTTACATCTCCAAGCCAGTTGTTGACCATCAACAGTTTGTTGACCAGGTCATCGCACTGCTACCCAAAGACAACCACTGATAACTTTTGACAAAACATGTCCTTAACCGTCGCCCGTCAATATGTTGGGCGACTGCTTATTTTTCTAATTTAGTATATATGTACTGTTAAATGGTGCTTTTAAGCAAGGGGGAAT
>CAXTNZ010000328.1:0-6986 GCA_964245695.1 uncultured bacterium
GCTGAGTCCTGCGGACACGCTGCGCGAACGGGAGCAGGGGGAGACAAATTAATTACCTCATCTTCCTCATCCCCCTCATCTCCCTCATCTCCCTCCGAAACCCCACCTCCTCAATCTCCCCATTCACCAGATACTTTGGAGAGAATCTTTTATCAAACAGTTAAATTTTCTTTATAACCTGGGGGAGAGGTAGAGAAAGGTACTCAGAGGGAATCTAGGTAGGAGAGGTGAAACTCATGTTGACACCCCTTTTAGCAAATAAAGATTCCATGCAAAGCAATTTAGTTAAGTTCCCCATCGCTCAGGGTGCGGGAAACAGTAACCAAATACAAAGAAAAACTTCTACCAAGTACGACGGTGCGGAGCAGCAATTTAAAGAACTGCTGGCGACGGAGGATTTGGACAAACATCTGGATGCAGAAGCTGCCAAAGTCAGTGACTTTGAAGCAGTACTCTTGACGGCAATAAGTGCTGCTTATCAAAATGGTGATGGTGATGATGCATCTCACCGTTTTCTCCAGCGGATTCTTTATCACATCAATCGGCTAAAGCTGTTTTGGTATGATGATTTGCGGAACTACACTAATGAGCGATCGCCTTATATATCTAAGGTGCGCGAGCAAATTGAAGCAGCTTGGCAAGAGTGGGAACTGGCACAAATCGATGTGGCTGCACTGCAACAACTCGATGTTAAACAAGCTTTAATTGAGCGCGCTGCTGCTGATTTAGATCCCTCGTTGTCGCCGGATAGTCGTTACATCCGTGAGGAAATAACTGAAGCTGGCTACCGTCACTTATTAGCGATTGGTTCGTTTGATGGCTTAGTCGAAGGTAGTCGTCTTTCCCGCATTTTGGGTGGTACAGCTAATGAGGTGCAGTGTACCCTGGTGCGGGTACTGCTGGAAGAATACGGCAATGGGCGCTTATCTCGCAAGCACTCGACATTTTTTGCCCAAATGCTGGCTGAGTTTGGCATGGATACCAAACCAGAGGGATACTTTGATTTAGTGCCTTGGGAAGTTCTGGCTTGCGCTAATCATAACTTTTTGGTGACGGAGTGTAAGCGCTATTTCCTGCGTTATAGTGGTGGGTTGACCTATTTTGAAGTTGCGGGACCTGCGGCTTACAGAAATTATCTAAGAGCGGCGCAACGACTGGAATTGTCGGAAGCGGCGATGGGTTACTGGGAACTGCACATCAGAGAAGACGAACGCCACGGTCGTTGGATGTTGGATGATGTAGCTTTACCTTTGGCAGAACAATATCCTGATCATGCGTGGGAATTGGTGTTGGGGTATGACCAAGAGAAGTTGATGAGCGATCGCGCAGCTGGTGCGATTGTGCGATCACTACGCGAGGCGGAACACACCGCCTTACTCTTGGGAAAAATACAAAAAATTAGAAATTAAAAATTAAACACGGCAAGTTTTTTCTTGCCTTTTTAATTTTGCCTTTTGATGATTCACTTGCCAATTTATTCCTTTAACTAAATCTTAGCTAAAGGAAAAATTTTCGTTTTTCTTGCCTTGCTTCAGGTTGTAAATAAACTTTTGCAAAATTATATCATGAAGTGTAATCAAATGAAAGACATTTTTGTTTGTCCAGAAGAATCTAATTTTTACTCAAACTGCTTGGAAAACCTTGTCATTAGGAATTGTCAAAATGACGAGTCTGTGGTTGAGTTTGGTTCTGGAGATGGTAGTCCTGTTATCAATTCATTACTCCGAAACAAATTTGATGGTTTAATACAGGGATTTGAATTAAATACTTCTGCTTGGAAAGTCGCCAATTCCACAATTGACGAATATAATCTGGCGAATAAATACGTAATTCATAATTCATGTTTGTTTAATTCGTCTAAACCTAAAGCTGAGTATCTTGTCGCCAATCCACCGTATATACCTGCACCAGATAAAGATATTTATATGCCATTGTTATTTGGCGGTATAGATGGAGCCACAGTTACTAACGACCTTTTGTCATTAGATTATGACAATGTGCTGCTTTTGGTATCTAGCTTTTCTAACCCAACAAGTACGATTGAACAGGCAAAAGAAAACGGCTACAGTGTTAATAATTTCGTAGTCTTACCTTTGAAATTTGGATACTATAGTTCTGAGCCAAAAGTCAAGAAGCACATCGAAGAATTAAGAAAAAACAAAATGGCGTTTTATTCGGGCGATTATTACTTTTTGGCTGGAGTTTTATTCAAAAAAACTCAATATTCTGCCGTTGATTTAGCTAATGAATTAACCCAGGTGATGACGAGTTTGTAAAAGAAAATTGATTAGAAGTTGTTTATCAACAAAAATTAAGTGTAAGGCAACTTACAGCACTTCTTTCAGGAGCGAGCAATGTGTAGTCCAGACATGATGGAACAACATACTACTGAAGTGATCGCATTCATTATGGCAGGAGTTTTGCGACGAGTGCGATCGCTTTGCGCTTCTACTATAAATGACTAATGACTATTGACTATTGATACTAAGTTGCCTTCAAATAGGGTAGATTGGGTTAACCCAACAATCACAATGTTAGGTTACGCTGTCGCTCCACCCAACCTACTATATATCAAAGCAACTTGGTACGACTATTAACTAATGACCCTTCGGGTTCTTAGTTTCTTACTGAATAAGGAAACCCTAGTCGAGCACTGCCTCACCAATGACTATTGACTCATGACCAAAACTGGCGAGTCTGATTCACGATAATAGCGTGTCATGTCGTCAAACTTTCGCAGTTCGGCGCGACGTACCAAAAATTCGGGCGAATTTCCCAACCATTGCTGATTCAACTGAGAAAGCATTGTGCTAAAGCTTGTGCGGTCTAGATCAGGCGATATCTCTCCAAAATAGCCCAATGTAATATGTGCTGTGAAGTGATAATGTTGTTCAATGCCTAAGGCAATTAACTTGGGATTTTGATAAATTGTCCGGCGAAAGTTAACAATCTGCTCATAGCAGCTTTCATCCTGGGGCACTAAACAAACGCCTACAGCTCTTGGCATCACTACCAGTCCCAACATCTGCCAGCAAATGGGATTAGTTCCTTTTGTTATGGATTGTTGATATTGCTGAAAGATTTCCGCAATGCATGAGCGTAAATCTTTTTCAAATTCTGGATTTTTTTCGCAGGCGTCACGATAAGCACTATCCCAAATCAAGTCCGCCAACGTCAGATGAAAGCTGGCAGAAGGTACAGGGACAATCAAATTAGAGTCTAGAGGCAGCTGTAACAGTTCCTGTTGGTAAGCTTCTAATTTTGCATAAAAAGCCGAGTTTTCAGTCTCTTCTGACCACGGTGGGGTAATTACCGTATAACCAGGAAAAGGTACAGCTTGTCTTCCCCCTTCTACAGCAGGCTGAAACTTAGAAGATTCCTGGATATGCTGGATTTGGGATCTGTAAGCTTCTGGCAGCGTCATCCTAGCTACCCGATTCAAGTAAGTTTGATAGTTGTCGTCCAATCTTCATTGCCTCCCGCTCTCACGTTTATTGATTTTAGGGAACTTTATGCAGATTGACTAAGTGATTTAAAAAGTATTTAGTTTTTATTTTCCGGCAAAGTGTGCATATTTTCAGTTGAGGTTGCTGTATGCCAGTCTACGTTTACTGGGGTGAGGATGATTTTGCCATAGAAAAAGCGGTTGCTGTTTTGCGCGATCGCGTCCTTGATCCGAATTGGACTAGTTTTAATTATACTTCACTCTCCTGTGATCAACCCGACGCGGTAATCCAGGGGTTAAATCAAGTTATGACACCAATTTTTGGCACTGGTGGGCGTTTGGTGTGGCTGATAAATACAACCCTTTGCCAGCAGTGCCCTGACAATGTGTTAACAGAATTACAGAGAACGCTGCCAGTAATTCCCGAAGACTCATTTTTATTGCTCACCAGTCGCAATAAACCAGACGAACGCCTGAAATCCACGAAGTTGCTGAAACAATATGCTACTCAATTCCGGGAATTTCCGCTCATCCCACCTTGGAAGACGGAACTTCTGGTGCAATCTGTCAATCAAGCTGCTCAAATTGTCGGTGTGAAACTGAGTCCCATGTGTACAGAACTTTTGGCAGAGTCTGTAGGTAATGATACACGTTTGTTATACAATGAACTGGAGAAGTTACGGCTTTATACTGAAGGCAGCAATCAGCCTTTAGAGGTAGACACCGTTGCTCGGCTAGTCAGAAACACTACACACAATAGCTTACAATTGGCGGATGCAATCATTACAGGTAATACAGTTAAGGCTTTAGCAAACTTGGCAGATATCATGAATGCTTCTGAACCTAGTTTGCGGATAGTGGCTACACTGATTAGTCGATTTCGCACGTGGTTATGGGTAAAAATTATGATTGAAAGTGGAGAGCGGAATCAACAAGCGATCGCTCAAGCTGCTGAGATAGGCAATCCTAAGCGGATCTACTTTTTACAGCAAGAAGTAAAGTCTCTTTCTTTGCAGAAACTTATTTCTACCTTACCTTTATTACTAGAATTAGAAGTTAGTATCAAACAAGGTGCCTCAGAGACTTCAGTACTTCAAACTAAAGTTATCGAACTTTGTCAGCTATACCGAGAAAGCTGACAATAAATATAAAAATTTTATGGATTCTGTGTTCTCTGGAACTTCTAAGTCCTAAAATAATTCAAAGTTATTAACATATCCCTACTGTATTTCTGTGTCACATTCGTTATGAATATAATTTACTATTTCTTTTTCCAACCTAACCTCCAAAAAATGCTTTCAAAACCTTTTTTGTTAAGTGCTATAGCCGCTGTGGGTTTGGCTTCTAGCGCCTTGGTCTTGAGTTACAAAGCTGACGCTCAAACTCCAACTGAAATCAGAAATTACGCTAAATCAATCTTAGCAATGGAGCCGAAACGCCGCCAAGCATTTGAAGAAATTAAGAAACTTATTGGCGGTGGGGAAATTCCCCAGATTGTTTGTAGCGACTCTAACAGCCTCAACGGTCTTCCAAACAAGGCGCGAGATATTGCGGTGAATTACTGTAACAGCTCTCAACAAATAGTCGAACAGAATGGTCTCAGCATTAATGACTTTAACAAGCTGACTGTACAGTTACAAAATAACGAAAACTTAAAAACGCAGGTTTACAATACATTAATCGACTTGCAAAAAAAGCCTTAATATCGTTAGGTAAAACTTTCGTTTCGCTCCAATTCAACTTTCAAAATGCCAAAATCAAAAAATATTTATGTTTTTTGGTATGCTTGTAATTTAGAATTGTATTTGAATTGGAGCAATTGGGACGAGCAACTAAATTTATTTATGGAGACTTTAAAAAGGATAGCAATATTATTCTTGCCAGCGGGATAAACGCTGAGATGATTAATGAGTGAATCAGCGAATGAGCGAATCAAGCGAAGAAAATAAACTGTTTTAATTGAGTACTTGTTCCACGCTGTGGCGATTGCATGATTATCGTGCGATCGCACCAGCAAGACTTGTGAAAATGACTATATTTTCGGAAAATAAAGTATCAAAAGTAACTTTATCTTTATCACTACTGTTAGTAGTAACTGTATATAAGCATCACCGTGAGGCAAACAGGGGGAGCTGGGAAAGTGAATTATATCAGGAATGAGCGTGAAATGGTATTAAAAGCGCAGAGAAGTTAAGTGTGGGGTTATTTTTCTTCGGCATTGCAGATATAACAATCTTAATTGATTCGTGAAACTGTTAAAAAATCATGACTAATTGCATGAACACTAATCAATTCGGATTGTTGAATTTCCTTAGTTATCGGTGTCAATATGTACTTGTCGCTTGGCGTGAATGTTTTTCATGTGCTTCTTGACCGTGTTTAGGCTAATGTAAAGGTTGGTGGCAATTTCTTTGTAGCTGTAGTTAGAGCGATAAAGAAACCAAATTTCAGCTTCTCGCGGCGTTAAGTCGTATTTTTTGACTTCAGCGCTCGCTACATTTTTGAGAGTCTCATATCGGTTTTCGATAGTCACCAACAAGCAAGGACGTTCTAATAAATCTAAATCTAGCCATCTCACCCGCAGATGAAAAATATTTGACTTATTAAGCACAATCTCATCAGAGAGAATGATGTGTTGATTGGGAAACAAACTCCTACTCTCAATTAACGATTCGCAAAGATGCCAAATCGCTGGCGGTACAAAATTATGCGGGGAAATGCCTTGATTTATTTGACAACAAATGCTATTTGCAGATGCGTTGGCATGAACGAGTTCTCCTGTCTGGGTCAAAATCAAGATACCATCTTGTAAGCCTTCAATCACTTTTTGTAAAAAATTTGCTGGCTGCGAGTTATAAAATTCAACACTATTTAGCTGTTGTGATTCAACTGCTGTTGTTGCCGATGTCTTTGTTATGGATATCATATTAGGTGCTTCAATTTTCAAAACACTATTTATTTAGTAGTGTTATTTAAGTGAACATATGCAATCTGAATTGTCGTGAGCCAGCAACAGTTTGTCTAGCTTTGTGAGTAACACAATTTGAATACAACTCTTAAATGGTCTATTTCGGATGCAGCTTTCAAAGGTAGTAATTGGCGTTGCTGAATTTGGGAATAAATTATTCCTTATACCTTTGCGTCAATGCTTGCGAGTGCGTGAAACTTTCATACCGTCAATCAAATCAGCAACGCCTGAATTTCTTCAGGTGCGTCCGACAAGGCTGGCAACTACTGTAGCTAACTCAGCTGGCTCAATGGGTTTAGGTAAATGTAGCTGATAACCGGACTGTATGGCGCGCATTCGATCCTCTGCTCTAGCATACGCTGTCAATGCCGCTGCCGGAATGTTTCCTCCTAGCTCGGAAGAAAGCGATCGCACTTTGCGAATCAACGAGTAACCGTCTTCGTTTGGCATCCCAATGTCGCTGATTAAAACATCTGGTTTCGAGTGTGCAATTACCTCCAGCGCTTCCTGCACCGATGCAACCGCCTTCACTTCGGCACCGCACTGTTCAAGTACGGTGGTGAGAAACTCACG
>CAXTNZ010000329.1:0-1605 GCA_964245695.1 uncultured bacterium
ACATTCATCAATCTGGCTACACAGCACGTGAATGAACTGAGCAACATCATCGGTGGCACAGAGACATTCAACACACTCATAACTCAGAAGCTTGTCAATAATAATACTGAGCTTAATAACTACGTCAGCCAACAAATTGACAACACTTATGAGCAAAAAGTACGAAATTACATTCCAGTGATTACCCAAAACATTGTGAATAACAATGAGGGATTAGATCAGTACATCGACCAACGCTTACAGCAGACTGTAATCAACAACACTGAAGTTAACAACGATATTGTCAACTTGGTTGTCAATAGTAGTGAAATTAACAACAAGATTAATAACGTCTACAGAGATATTGACATCAAGATTTCGAGCGTCCGCAACGAGTGGAATCAGACATTCATAAATCTGGTGAGACAGTACGTTGATGAAGTGATCAACATAATAGGCGACAGAGACACATTCAACACACGGGTCGCTAATATCATCAACATCAAGGTGGATGAGCTTCTCAACCAAATCATCAGAACCAAGAACGAATTGACTGTACTCATAAACAATGGAGACAGACAACTCTATGAGTGGACTTTGGGCGAACTCATGGCGATCAAAGGCTGCTTAACCGACCGTGAGGTTCTTGTTGAGATGCTAGTCACCTTCAGCGCTCAACTCAGAACCAAGCTGGATGGAACCGCCTGCGTGGACATCCAGACCATCAAGCCGTTCAAACCTGTGTTAGAGCCGAAGCAGCAATCGCAGCAATTACCAGGAAGCAAATAACTAGACTTTAGCCCTTAAAGCTAAGTTAACTTAAATTTGATGGTGACGCGCCCCCGACCTTCAGTTGGGGGCTTCAATTCAAAATTTAAAGCGGCAATCCGGATCACCCTAGAAGGTGGGGGGCTACCTTGTCGCGACGCGGTGTAGATTCTCCGGAACTGGCAGTTACGAAAGAAAAGTCAGCTTTTAATTTCTTGCGATTGGTGAAGGTAGTTAAGTAAGAAGATTTTCCTAAATTTGATGCAGCGATCGCTCTTTAATTTTTCTCCTAACTATATCGGTGTAACCAATCGGTTACGCAGTATAGTTTATATTATCGTTGCTGAGTACCGTCAGAAAAAACGAGGAGTCAAATACCAAGAACCAACTGTCTGAATTATTGCAGGAATTATTAGCTAGAAAATGCTTCCTAAACATATTTCAATCTGCACCTCTGGTCAATAAAAAATTACTTTTTATGGCAAAAAAAAGATATTCATATGTTGGGGTATCAGTTTTTTTGGCTCTCTTGATCCCAACCCCCGTTTTCTCTGATGCGCCATCTCATTTAATGAGACAACAGTTCAGGAATTTGGACAGTGAAAATAACTCTACAGAAGAGGTAGGAGGACAGCCTCAGGTATCATCTAAGAAAAAACCTAATCAAGTACAAGGCAGCAATGATCCCTCATCTAATCAAAATAGTGTTCGAGGTGGAGGTATTGAAGGAAGAGGGTCAAAACCAGCAGGAATCACTTCTGTCCAAGAACAAAGAGAAAATCCAGGAACAAACAACTCATCATCTGGAGTGTTGAGTAATGGAGCTACACAAAATCCTACAAATAAACCCTCTGGAAA
>CAXTNZ010000329.1:1705-6911 GCA_964245695.1 uncultured bacterium
GTGTTGAGTAATGGAGCTACACAAAATCCTACAAATAAACCCTCTGGAAATCCTTCTGGGATAGGACAGACGAGTCAGACCTCGCCCATAGTTGGCGAAAGCAATACATCGCCTTCGGGAAGAAAAATTGACTCAGGCGTAGACTCAAGTACCTTGAACTCCCTTTTGAAAAATCCATTTGCATGGCTGCTATTGTTGCTCTTGCTGGGACTGCTGGCTTTGCTTTTGTGGTGGTTAGGGAAACGTCGTCAGCGGCAGGTCAATCAGTACGTTGACCAAATTTTTGAGCAAAAGATAAAAAATAACATCGGATTCATTATCAGCAACTTTGTCAATAAAGAAGAATTCAAGCATTACATCGACCAATATTTAGTTCAGCAAATCGACTCCTCCTTTGAGCAAAAGATAAAAAATAACATCCCATTAATAACTCACAACATTGCTAATGATAATCAGGAATTAAACCACTACATTGACCAGCGCTTACAGCACAGCGTCATTAACAATACTAGAATTAACTATCAAATTGTAAACTTCGTTGCTAACAGTAATGAAATTAACAATAAGATTAATAAAGTCTACAGAGATATTGACATCAAGATACAAAACATCCGCAACGAGTGGAATCAGGCATTTATAAGTCTGGTTACGCAGTACGTTGATGAACTGATCAATATAATAAGTGGCAGAGAGACATTTAACATCCTGATTGCGAATTTGATCAGTGTCAAGTTAGATGAGCTTCTCAACCAAATCATCAGAACCAAGAACGAACTGACTGTAATAATGAACAATGCAGACAGACATCTGTATGAGTGGACTCTAGGAGAACTCATAGCAATCAAAGGCTGCTTAACCGACCGTCAGGCTCTTGCCGAGCAGCTAGTTTCCTTCAGTGCTGAACTTAAAACGAAGCTTGATTGTACACCCTGCGTAGACATCAACAAATTCGAGCGGTTCAAACCTATGTTGATAGACCACAAGCAGCAACCGCAGCAATTACCAGGAAGATAATAACCAGAACTACATGGGCTTGCTTTAGTCCTACCTGATGAGAAATAGACTGCCAAACTTGAGTTTGGCATTATTTATGCGATCGCTGTCAATACTAAATCGGCATTAAGTGTTTTTGCCATGAATGATGCTATTTCCTTATCCTCATAAAAATTACCCATAATTAATATGTGTGAAACTCAGCTAGACCTATGGGAATCTCTGCATCACTGCCAACTATTTTAACCGATAAGTGGTAGATAGAATTCTTACTAATAGTTGGTCTTTTTACATTCTTTAGATCAATATAAAACTTAGTATTAGGAGCAACTGTTTCAGGGAAAGCTAGTAGTATCGTTCTCCCGTTAACAGAAACATTAGTGTTGATTTTATGCTCTTTTTCGTCCACAACATCAATATTTTTGATATTATTACTCACAGACACATTATCTGGAACACTAATAATTAGCTGGCTAACAGCCATACTATTTTGAGGAACATGTAACTCAAAAGTATACCTAACAATTCGCCAGCGACTATGAGGAAATTGTGTGTTTCCATCTATATGGGTTACACTACCATTATTATTTTTGGCACTTGCATAGTTAGGAAAAATCAAAAATGTAGTAGCTAACAATGCAGCAGAGTATATTAGTGTTTTTTTCATGGGAAATTTCCTGTATATGAAATATGCTTGATAAAAGATTTATGTTTAACGAATAAATCTTTTATCAATGAATGCATCACTGGTAATTTACTTATTAAAATTAAAACGCCCATCCACTTTTTTGCCGTTAATATCAGAAGTAACTTTTACTTGATATTGACCAGTGGCTTTTACAGGAAGCAGATCTGTATAATGTTTACCCTCAGTGTCATATTTAAGATTGAAACTTTTTTGAGTTCCATCAGGTAATTGAACTTGAGCGGTCACTTTTGCGTTAGGAATTGCCTCGTGATTGTCTCCTTTTTGTAAATAAAAATCCATATGTGTTCCGTTAGCTTCTTTTTCAGGAACAAACTCTAAATGGTAAGCTCCCGTCTCTACAACTTGACCCCCATGAGATTCACCATGTCCTTCTGTTTTCGCAATAGGTGCAGAAGATCGAGTACTTGAGGTAGAAGTAGCTGGACTATTTTCTGTATTAGCTGCTTGATTATTGTTACTACAAGCTCCTAAGAAAAGTAGTCCTATACTTCCGAGAATAATCAAGTTTGATTTTATCGATTTCATTGCTTTACTCCTAATTTGAAATAATTAATAAGTAGACCGATGCGAATAATCGAATAATATTTTATTCGTTAAGCTTGGGCATTGTTCACTGCTGTACCTAATTTCTCATAATCAGATGAAATCAGGATGAAATTTACGCATCCATATCTGCAATTTCTTAAAAAAGTCGAGTATCTAGCTTTTCCGAATGATTTAGGACTGCTATATTATCCTTGACAACTGATACTCGTTTAGGTAACAAGAACCTACTAAACTTCGCATATAATGCGGGTAAAACTACTAAAGTTAAAGCTGTAGAAGTGAATAATCCCCCCAAAACTACTACCGAAAGTGGTTGCAAAATTTCTTTACCAGGACCACTGTCAACTATCAGTGGTGCTAATCCTAAAGCTGAGGTAAACGCTGTCATTAAAATGGCATTCAGACGTTCCATTGAACCTTTAATTAAGACTTCTTTAATAGGCATTCCTTCGGCAAACTTAGTGTTGTAATTGTCTACCAACAGCAAGCCATTACGAGTAGCAACGCCAAATAAAGTAATAAACCCAACTAAAGAAGCGATAGAAATAACGCCACCAGTCAAAGCTACTGAAAAGACACCCCCCACCAATGCTAAAGGTAAGTTAATCATAATCATGGCAGTAGAGGGAATAGATTTTACTGAAAGATACATGATTACCGTAATCACCACAAATGCGATCGCACTCGTAATTAAGATATTCTGAGTAGCTCTTTCTTGCGCTTCAAATTGTCCTGCATACTGGATATAGTAACCTGCGGGTATCTGCACCTGCTGCTTAACTTTATCTTGAATTTCATTGACAATAGAGCGCAAATCTCTGCCGCTAGCATTAGCAGAAACTACAATAAAACGAGATACATTTTCCCGATTAATTGTATTTGGACCCGTGCCATTTTCAATTGTGGCAACTTGTGCTAAGGGAATTTTATTCCCATCAGGGGTATCAACTAATAAATTGCGAATAGTATCCAGATTTTGACGTGCTTCTGGCTTTAACCAGACAACTAAATCAAAGGTTTGTTGCTTCTCTAAAACTTGAGATACTACTCGTCCATTAAGTGCAGTTTCGAGAATTTCGGAAAGTTTCCCTACTGTTAAATTATATCTTGAAGCATCTCTGCGGTTGAACTTAATTTGAATCTGTTCGATAGGTACTTGGGGTTCAAGTTGTAAATCGACAATTCCATCAACGGTTTTCATCACCTCATTTACTTGATTCCCAATAGCGCGGAGTTGTTCTAACTCGGAACCGAAAATTTTGACAGCGATCGCACTCCGCACCCCAGACAACACCTCATCCATTCGATGAGAGATAAAACCGCCAATATTCGGTGCTACCCCTGGTAATTTAGCAAATTCTTCTCGTAGCTTCTCGATAGTCGCTTTTCTATTTTTTAATCCTTCGTCGCTTAACTCAATATCCAAATGTCCCAAATTCACTCCAGCTGCGTCTGCATCTCCAGGTGTCCGTCCGGAACGCAATTGCACATAAGGAAATCTCGAATCATTTTTCAATGCATCTTGTAGTGCAAAACCTGCGCTATTCGTCGCTTCAAGTGACACACCTGGATAAAGTGTCAATGTATTGACTAAAGTTTGCTCCTGAAACTCTGGTAAAAACACTCTTCCGAACGAAGGAAAAATCACCGTCGCTGCTACTAAACTAACAGTGGCTGCTACTAAAATAATTAGAGAATGCCGCAGAGAAAATGTTAATAGTGGATGATAAAGCTTCTTAAAAAATCTTGCTACCCAAGGTTCCCTTTCTGGCAAATTACCGTAAGGCAATAAAATTGCACATAAAGCCGGAGTCACCGTTAATGCTGTCACGCTCGAAGCAAGAACTGCTACTAAATAACCCAACCCCATCGGAATAAAAATACTACCTTCTACACCGCTTAAAGCAAAAATTGGAGCGAAGACAACTATTGTAATTATGGTGGCTCCAAATACCGAATCGCGCACCTCTTGACAACCTTCAAATACCACATCTAAAACCGGACGTGGGTTGGGAGAATATTTATTTTCGCGCAGGTTACGGTAGACATTTTCGGCATCAACGATCGCATCATCAACTGCTGAACCAATTGCTACTGCTAACCCACCTAAAGTCATCGTATTCAAACCTTGTCCCAACCAATTCAAAGCCAGTACTCCAAGCAGCAAAGATAAAGGAAGGGCAGTTAAACAAATAACTAAATTGCGCCAATTCATCAAAAACGGGATAAGAATAATCGCAACAATAATACTGCCTTCAACTAAAGCTTCTCTTACATTTTCAATCGAAGAATCAATATAGTTGTTTTGTCGAAATGTAGGCGTAACTTTTATCTCTTTGGGTAAGCCAGCTTGAACTTCCTTCATTGCCCCCTCTATGGCACGGGTAACGGTGGGAGTATCGGCTTGAGGCTGTTTATTAATCATGACAATAATTGCCTTTTTACCGTTAAAACTCCCATCACCTCGTTTAATAGCTGCACCAATTTGCACATCAGCAATATCAGATATTTTGACAGGCGTATTCTTGGGAGCAGTAATTACTGATTGTTGTAAATCTTCGATAGATTCAATCCGCCCAATACCTCGAATTAATTTTTCGCGATCGCTAGTTATTAAATAGCCACCAGGAGCATTGCTATTGGCAGCAGATGTAGCTTCTACAACTTGTTCTAAGGTAATATTAAAAGCTTTCATTTTTTCCGGATTAACTAACACTTGATATTGACGAACATCACCGCCATACGCCACTACCTGACTAACACCAGGGACAGCCAAAAGGCGGTTTGTTACTTGCCAATCAACAATGCGTCGCACTTCCATCAAGTCGAATTTGGATTTTGGATTTTGCGGAAAGTTGGCGGTGTCGGTTTCCGTCCCGCCAAACTTTCCAAGACGGATTTTGGATTGGGAATCGCTTTGTGTATTTAAGTTGTGTGAATCCATTCGTCGCATTCTTT
>CAXTNZ010000330.1:0-6871 GCA_964245695.1 uncultured bacterium
CCTAAAAAATATTCATCCACTGTTTTTATAACCAAAGCAGACTCATACCTAATTTCAACTATATTTTGGCAAATATTGCAATATTTTTTCTTATATTCATCTTTTATAAGTTGTAAAGATAACCAATTTGTTACTGCATTAACAACTGCCTGTAGCATACCAAGGATAGCATTATAATCAACCCAGCAACCTCGATATATTTTATAAGGATCTTTGACTTCACTAAATCCAACTACAATTTTTGCTAAACTATGAGATTTTCTTTCTAAAGCTTTTATAGAAAAATCATTTAGTTCTATTAGTGAGCAGTAACCCATTCCATATTCAACAGCAGCCAATAGGTTATCAATATGAGTTGCAGAAGAAATAAAGTCCCACTTTATATATGTTTTTGACTCTTTAAAGTAACTTGTTATTGAGGTTTGTATCACAGGAGAAGACTTAATATCTTGTCCTAAATATTTATCAGCTTTCAATTGGATTTGACCTATTTTATCCTCTAAGTTGTCTCTGCTTTTTGCTTGAGTTAAGCGGTTAATATATTTTTGTATTTCAAACGTTAATGTAGTAAAATTACAATCAATTATTTTTATTTGTAATGAATTATCTGTTTTCCTAAAAAACATTTGGTTATCATTTATAGTCATATATAACTCATAAAGTTCTCTGTCGGAAAACTTAGTTTTACCTAATGATTTATACTGAACAATTGCACGCTGGAATTTCTTTACAACTTCATATTTAGGTTGTTCTATTGTTTTAGCAATCCATTTATCAAGCCAGTTATAATCTTCTTGATTTAAATTTTGATAGTATCCTTTATCTTGAGTAGAAATAATTTTAGCAATTTTATTTTCAATATCATTTCTGAGAATACTCAACTTGGTATAATCATTAAATTTTGAATTATCAAGTCTACTTACAATACTTTTTATTAGATCAGATTTACTAGAATCAACGACTAAATACGGCTGCTCATCAGTAGTTAAAAAACCAGCACATCTAAGTAGTTTTTCTGGACCATCATTTCTTAACTGCTCACGGTTTTTTATTGCTAAATATGAATTTTTTTTATCTTTAAAATCTTTAATTCGCTCAGGTTCAGTTAAAAAATCCCATAGCTGTAAAAGGTTTGATCTATAGATTGGTAATCCTTTCTCTGGTTGATTTAAAAATAAAATTAACGATTGTCGGCTAATCCCTAAACCCTGAGCGAGTTCCACATTGGTGGACTTAAGTTGTTCTTTAATCTGTTCTAATTCTTGACGCAGCTGCTCCCAGTAATGTGTATCTTCAGCTTTATACTTTTGTTGTTTTTGCTCGTAACTTGTTTCATGTTCCATTGTTCTGTTTTCCCAATAAATACTTGTTTAAAGTAATACAGTGAACTGAAAAGTAGGGAAGGTATCACTGCTTACCTAAAATTAAAGTCATTAGAACTTACGCACGGGTCAAAAGGTAGTCAGCACTTGCCCAAATCACTACTTATGACTTACCATTCCGAAACCACTGACTCTTCGTTCAAATGCGTAAAAGGAAGAAGGTTATTCTCTCCAGAAATAATTTTCCATAAGACCTGTTCTTTATCTGACTTTTCCCGTTAAGTCGTCAAACAACGAAATAGCAAGGGTTTCACAAGAGATTGTATTCTCAACAACTTAATTTTAATGACAATGAATCACGAGAAAATAAGGCTTTGGGCTAAGGGTATAGTAAGTGATCGCTCCATCAAAGAGATAACGGGAAAAGTCAGGTTCCTTATAAATGTTAGTTCTAGAACTAGACTAATTCACATCTGTCAAATTAGCAATCACTAATTTGAATTGTTGTCTCGCACATTTGGCTATAATTTTATTTTTAATTGGCACTGGCTAGATTGGTGTCTAAAAAAAATACACCTCTTTTGAGATATGGGTTCAGTTTATTGATAATTGAGGCAGCTAACTCAGTTTTATCTTTTACCATGTCAGGACTTACGCAAAAATTATCTAAAAGCTTAATTTATCGAACCGCCAAGACGCCAAGAACGCCAATAATTCGTAGAGTGTGCGTAAGTCCTACATATATTACACGAGAACGTACACCCCTCGCTCCATGTAATACACTGTTATATTGCAAGTTTTATGTTAAGGCGTAGATATAGCGTCGCTGACACCAGGGGCAAACTAAGCTTCCAACGAATGGCATTCCTTATGCCTATCTTTCTATCTAGTGGAAGAGGTGGATGTTTATTGGACAGCATAAACTGGTTAATAGCTAGACAATCATTCAAGGGGTAAAAAAGTGTAATTAATTTGGTGGCTCTTATTCAGGAGGGGTCTGAATCCCCTTCTGAATAAAACCTTCTGCCTTCTGCCCTCTGCCTTCTTCAACCAAAACCCTTTTCCCTTCTGCCCTCTGACTTGTCTCAACCAGAAATATTCATGCCCACCTTTGGAGGCTAGATATTTCTATATTCCGTAGATTTAGTAGAGCGATCGCATTCCCCAATCACACTAACTCCACCTAACCTACGAACTACGCAGCAGCAAATTCTTACAGGTTTTACAAAGGTATATATGAACACTGTGGATTTCAATCAACTTACCAAGCCCGAACCCCAACCTGAGCAACAGCAGCTTTCGCCGACCATAACACAAGACCGACAAGTGATTAGAGAGAAATTTCCTAGCAATACCGAGGAAATTGAGATTAAGGGTGTCACAGGTTGGTTATACACTCTCACCAATAAACTCGGCGACCAATACAGCATGTTTGTGTATAACGATGGCGATCGCTACCAAGTAGTGGTTCTCTTTCCAGAGGATGCTGTTCAATCTAACCAGCAGAATGCCTATATTTTGGACGATGGTCGCATTGCCTTTTCGGAGGTTGTTGGTTTCTCTACCCTAGAACAAGCCCTTACTGTATCTGCGCTCTGGGCTGTCGGTTTTAGTGCTTTCAAGCAAACTGGTGTGTTTTCGTTCTCAATCAACAACCTAAAATCACCCTCAGAACAAACAGCTTTATTGGTTCAAGAAAAACCAAGCTTTTATCAAATTACTCCCCCTGATTATGATGAAGAGCAATTTTGGCAAAAGCTGACCAACTACGCATTCATGGCAGGGAAAAATGTGATTTCTAAAGCCCTAACCTTGTATTACGCCACTCAATCCCCTCTTGTTCCAACTTGGGCAAAAACAATCATCTACTCCGCCCTAGCTTATTTTATCCTCCCAGCCGACCTGATTCCTGATGCACTTATTGGCGTTGCATACGTAGATGATTTAGGGGTTTTAGCATCTGCCTTTTTGACAGTTGAGATGTATATAACTCCAGAACATCAAGAAGCTGCAAAGAAGAAGCTTCAAGAATGGTTTAGCAGTGTTAATGCATAAGATTTTAGATTTGTAACCAACCGAAAATAACTAGGAGTAAATCATGACCCATTCCGTAGACCTCAACGAACTCAGAAATCGCGTTTTAGAAAACCAGCAAAAAGGTACTGACCTTCCTACATCACCAGCACGTAGTGTTTACGTAGATCAAGAGGGAAATATTACCCTTAACCCCCAAGCCGGACAACAGCGGAGCCTTTCACAGGTTCCGCAGAAGACCTTTGCCGTTTCCATGCAGCGAGATAGACAAATCGTTGCTCAGAAGCTTCCCAGCAATACTAAGCAAATGAAATCCAATGGTGTCACGGGTTGGTTATACGAAATCAAGTCTGAATTGGGAGAAAAATACACCATGTTTGCATATTTCGATGGCGACCTCTACCAAGTGATGGTTGTTTTGCCAAAGGTCGCGGGTGAATACAATCCACACAATGCCCATTTATACGATGACGGACGAATCTGTTTCGGCTTGGAGGGTGGCTTGCCCACTTTAGAACAAGCCTTTGCCAAGTCTGTGCTTTGGGCTAATGGCTTCAGCATTTTCTTGACAACTAGGCACTTCCCGTTTTCGATGAACAATCCTTAGAACGCACACAAAGCCCCTTTTTGCATCAGCAATCTTAACTAATAAGCCCCCCTTTTTAAGGAGGGGGGTTGGGGGATTTGTAAAAGTTGGAACAGGATAGCACTCAAACGAGAACTTTTTTGGAGATTAACTATGTCAAATTCCCCTAAGATACTTACTTTGCTAATATCAACTCCATGTCTAAAAAAGATTAACGAATATATCGCCAACCATCCCCCCGAACGCGGAGGCGCACTCTTAGGACCTGTAGGGCGACCAATAGTCACAGATGTGATTCTTGATTCTCAAGCTCTAACTACTGGGGCTAGTTATCATCCCTCACTAAAGCTAACTGAGTATGTACAGCAAGTTGAAAAATCCCAACCTCTGGAGTTCAAGGGTGTTATTCACTCCCATCCTAGTTCCTTAGACCGTCCTTCCGGACCCGATGAAATCGCTATGGAGGAAGGTCTGAAACTCAACCCTCATATGCCCTATTTCGTGGCTCCCATTGTCACCATGCAGCGCGATGGCGCTCCGCCCCCGCCCCACAGAGGCGATCGCAGACAGTTATCTGACTACGAATTGCCCCTTGGTCTTGCAAAAATCTCGTTTTATATCGCCTATCGTTCCCACGGGGACGGAGTTAGGCTGAAAGCTGTACCTGTTGAGGAAATTTCTGAGGAGGAGTTGACGCAAACTGTCCCAACCCAACCATCCGGACTGGAATTCCAAGGGATACGGCTGCGACGAGACCTAGAAAATATCTGTCATACCTTTGGCAGCAATATACCCCCAGAAATCTTTGTGACGGAAATTGAGAAAGGAATTCTCATTCCAGCTGGTCGCGTTATCCTCAACGGTGGTTTAGAACTGTTGTTTTTAATCAATAATTCCTATCCTTACACATCACCCATTGTGTTGGTGACGCCACCAGAGGGAAAAACAGAGGAAGTTCAAATTCCCTGGTCATTGGAAATTTCTGAGTCCGGGGAGCGTCTTGTAACAGCACTTCAAAGGATTATCAGGGGTAATGGTCCTTACCAGAGGGTGTACGGACCCTTGGGAAAATTCGCACTTACCGCAGACGGCGATCGCGCTGGTTTGGCTGGTTGGTCTCCTTTCTATTCTGGTTGCGATCCAAAATCTGCCGCCACTGAAATGCAACAAGCCCTATTTGCCCGCAGCCAAGGACTTCTCAGCGAGCACATTAGTAAAAAACGAGTGCTAATCGCGGGAACAGGTTCTGTCGGTTCTTATTGCGCTGAACAACTTACCCGTAGCGGTGTTGGAGCCTTTACTTTGATTGACCCAGAAAATGTTGAGGTGGCGAATCTCTGCCGCACGACTTACGAAATCCAAGACTTGGAACGTCCCAAGGTGGAAGCACTAGCGAAGCGACTGCTTAACATTAATCCGCTAGTGGAAGTGACGCTCCATTCTAAGGGCATATCAGATTTTGAAGTACCAGAACTTGATGCTTTAGTGGAACAAGTAGACTTGGTAATTGCGACCACCGATGACCCTGATGCCCAACGGATTCTCAATCGCTTTGCTTATTTTCACAAAAAGCCTGCTTTGTTTGTTGGGCTTTACAAAGGTGCGGAAGGAGGAGAAGTGATTTTTACGGTTCCCGAACACACACCTTGTTACCGCTGTGCTACTAGTATTCGCCATCAAGCAGAAAATGATCAGGGACAGGTAAGTGCCGAAGTAGATTATGGCACAGGTCGGTTGGTGGCTGAAGTGGCTTTGGCAGCAGACATCCATCATGTTACCAGCGTAGCAGTGAAAATGGCACTGTCTTTATTATTGCCAAAAGATGCACAAGCGAAGCTAAAAGGATTCTTAAATCCGAAAATAGATGAGGGGTCAAACTTTCTCACCCTCTCTATGGTTCCCGATTACTGGTTCTATCCGCAACTGTTTGCCGATACACCAGGACAGTATGCCTATCAAAGTATCTGGCTCAAGCCACAGCGTCAAGAACAGTGTTCTGTATGTGGCAACGTACACCATCGTATTGACCCTCGCACAACACCTTTACGGAAGCCCAAAGCAGTTGATGGACGAGATTAATCAACGCTTTGGCGTGGAGTGAGGCACGAGGCGGCGCGGTCTGGTTAATGTTCGGAGTTCGGGTGATTGATAAGTAAAAACTAGGACTTACGCACTGTAGAAAAAGACTGGATTATGCATAACGTGCGTGATCGTGAGGGGGCATCTTACCATGCTTGTGAGTCTTTGAATGACCGCAGAGCTTACATTCCATTGCTTGGATAGATGAATCATTGATTCCCTATCCTACCAGACCCACATCATTTTGACGCACAACCGTAGTTTACTAACAGGTGATTTAGCAATGAATTCTAACTTAGGTCCAAATTTAGGTATGCATTTTGCACAACTCGGCAATGCGGTAGCCGAGTTGGCTATAAGCTTCAAACACGATAAGAAAATGCGTGAAGAGTTCACCAAGCAATTCGTAGCAAAAGCTAGTGCACAATATCTTTACCATAATGTTGTCATATCTCATAATGGGGGTAAAATATCGGGTAATTACGTTACACACCAACATTTTGAGCTACGCGTGAGTAATGGAACAATTGGATACGAAATATATTTCTCACCCAAAGGAAAACCATTTGAATTTGTAAGAAATGGCGATGGTGGCTACATCAACTGGGCTTACTGCGGTGAGTTTACGAGGAAGGATAACAACACTATCGTTGCCGCAGTTCACAATTAAATAGAGATATTCGTGACAGGTTAAGAAAGTGGAGCTTCTGTTCTAACGGGGCAAGAAATATGGTATCGATTAATCGTTGCTTCCTTCAATCTCTTTTGCGCCAGCTGCGCTTTATTCTTCTGACACTAGTAGTCTGTCAGGGTTGAAATGAGGGATAGAGTCGTTTAAGCTTAATGCGTG
>CAXTNZ010000331.1:0-6865 GCA_964245695.1 uncultured bacterium
ACTTTAGTTGGGGTATTTGCTGACGCTTTTAAATAACGGTTGAGGGCGGCTTTTAACCAACTACTATCTAACTCGGCGGCTGAAGCTGTATCTACTCCCCAGCGCCAGCCGAAAAGGGTGGATCGCTCAGTTGCGACAACGGCGGCGGGATTATCTTTGGAATTCCAAACAGCCGCAGCTTGACTGTTTATATTATCAGCAACAACAACGCCACCTCGCACTTTACCAAAAAGTCCGTTTTGGTTTCCCCAATCCTGCAACTTGTTTTTTGAGGGTTGCAGCTGTTGTGTATCGTTGAGGCTGAATCCCCAATAACCTCCCAAGAGCGATCGCATTAACTGCCGCACTCCCGGCGCTGATAAACTACCTACAGGTCCTGAGGCAATCAACCGCCCACCTTTGCTCATCCATTCTTCTAAAGCGATCGCTTGTGTGGGCGTTAATGTCTCGACATTTGGTAAAAATAACACTCCGCGATCGCCCAAATCTGCTGCACTCCTCACATTCGTTAAGGAAATCACACAATACTTTACCCCAGCCCCCTGCAAACGGTTCGTTATCCCCGTCCACTGATTAGTATTTTCTTGGCTCTGCACTATGCTCAATACAGGGCTTTCAGTCGCCGCACCTTTCGCCGGCAAAACGTAAAAACAATTAAAAATTAAAAATTTTAAATTTAAAAGTAAGAAACCTGCTTTTTTTACTTTAACTTTTACATTTTTAATTTGTTTTTCTTTCTTCCTCACGCTTACATTCCTCACGCTTATTAGTTATCAGTCATTTGTTATTTCTCATCTGTGATTTGTCATTTTTTAAATGACAAAGCGCCAAAAGCTGATAGCTGATAGCTAATCACTGACATATCAATCAATACATGTCTTGATTAAATCTTCCACTCCGGCGACTGGTAAGATTTTTGTATTCAGTTTGCGAGCTACCTCCTCAATACTCATATCATCTAAAAATATCAGTTCACCATGTTTCAGCATGACATTTGGCAGCAAAATTCCATCTCCCAAATCTTGCCCCTGTAAGTTTAAAAGCAAATCATGACCAGTTAGCAATCCCGTAACGCTGATACTTTGTCCCCAGTAATCGCTCTTCAAAGCACGCATATTTACCTCTAAATTATCCACAGAATTTAACTGCTTCAAGATAGGTTGAAATGCTTTTTCCACCGCATTACCAACTACCCAAGTGAATTTTCGCGCTTTTGAGAGTTTTGCTGGTAATAACTTAGCGGCGGCGGTTGTAAATTGCTTGAGAAATAAACGAATGGAACCTACACCGTTATCAATTTGCGGATAGTCCTCATATTCAATTTCGCTGGGTAATTCTTCACCTGCGATCAAAAACCACTCATCGGCTAACCAAGCAACTTTAGAACCGAATTGTTTGCGAAATTGCTCTTGAAGCGATCGCACTTGAGAAATCACTTCTATAGCTTTTTCTTTGGTTACGGGTGTGAGTTCGTCTTTGTCTAGACGAAACCGCGTTAAACCTACTGGTACCACTGCTACTGATGCTACCGCTGGTACTTCACCAGTAGAAAACGACGCTAAATCTTGTAATGTTTGTGTTAAATGCTTGCCATCGTTTATACCAGGACAAACGACTACTTGAGCATGAATTTGTAGTCGCCTTTCTTGAAACCATTTGAGTTGTTGCAAGATTTGTCCCGCACGGGGATTTTTTAACAGTCTAATTCTGACTTCTGGTTCGGTGGCGTGAACAGAAACATACAAGGGAGACAAGCGCATTTGTTCAATCCGCTGCCATTCTCGTTCTGGTAAATTGGTAAGAGTCAAGTAGGAGCCATACAAAAAGCTGAGGCGATAATCATCGTCTTTGAAGTACAAGCTTTGTCGCTTACCTGGTGGCTGTTGGTCAATAAAGCAAAATGGGCAGCGATTATTACACTGAATTAAATTATCAAATAGTGCGGTTTCAAATTCTAGCCCTAAGTCTTCGTCGTAGTCTTTTTCGATTTCAATTTGATGAATTTTTCCTTTCTCGTCTAAAACTTCTAATTCCAGAACTTCGTCAGCGCACAAAAACTGATAATCAATTAAGTCGCGGGGACGCGTACCATTGATAGCAACGATCGCATCCCCCGCCGAAAATCCAATTTCGGCGGCGATGGAATCTGGTAATACTTTAGTAATTCGGGCAGGATGAGTGGTAGACATAAGTCCTTAGTTAATGGTCATTTGTCAAGAGTCATTTGTCATCAGTTTTAGACAAATGACAAAGGACTATTAACTATTTTTCAACAATCCAGCGCCGATCGCACTCAATATTGCCACGCCAAATGCGAGGCGATACCAAATAAACACCCATGTGCTTTGAGTTTTCAGGAAACGTAGCAAACCAGCGATCGCTAAATACGAAAATACGGTGGCGGAAATTACTCCGACTATTAAGGGAAGTATCCCTGCACCGTCTAACCCTTGTGAGACAACATCTTTTAACTCGACTAACCCAGCTAGGGTAATCGCCGGAATGCCTAGCAAAAAGGAAAATCTCGCCGCTGTCTCCCGTTTTAATCCCATAAATAGTCCCGCTGTCAAAGTGGAACCAGAACGAGATACGCCAGGAATTAATGCTAAACATTGAGCCAAACCCATTAATAACCCATCGTTCATCGTCAGATGCTCAAAGTCGCGTTGGCGCTTGCCCAGTTTTTCTGCTACTCCTAGTAATATGGACATACCAATCGAGGCAACAGCGATCGCGCCTAAACTTCTGATGGGTGAATTATCAAAGTCGGGAATGAACTTTTTAATCAAAAGTCCAAAGAAGATGATAGGTAGCGTTCCCAAGACAATTCCCAGCAAAAGGCGCAAGTCATAGTCGGCGTAATCTTTGAGTGCGATCGCTCTTGTCGCTCCCTTGATAATTCGCGTCAGATCCTCCCGAAAATACCACAAAACGGCAGCGATGCTACCGAGTTGAATCACGGCAGTAAAAGCTACCCCCGGATCGCCCCAACCAAGTACTACGGGTACGACTTTTAGATGTGCTGTGCTACTGATAGGCAAGAATTCGGTGATTCCTTGCACGAAGCCTAAAATAATGGCTTGGAAGATATTCATTTGTTGCACCCCTTCGGCTGTTGCGTTGGGCTGGGTGCTAAAAACTTTGAGCGGGAATGCTGCAACCGAAATTAGGGCGGATGCTGCACTTAAAAGTAAAAACAATTGACGTTTTGGTAGAGCCATTAGGTTACTTGCGATCGCTATTAATCATTAGTGAGTGGTGAGTGGTGAGTGGTGACTGATGAGTGGTTACAACCAAGAACTAACAATCAACAACTGACTATTAAGTATTTTTCAATAGCCCAGCTGCGATCGCGCTCAGGATTGCCGTTCCAAATGCCAAGCGATACCAGACAAATATCCAAGTGTTCTGGCTTTGAAGATATCGCAGCAACCAGGCTATCGATATATACGAAAATACAAACGCAGATAATGTTCCTACGCTAACCAATACTAAGTCAATCTTGCCTAACGCCTCTTTAAGAAATTCATATAAAGTCGCAATTGTCAAGGCTGGAATGCCTAAAAGAAAAGAAAATTTCGCGGCTGTCTGCCTCTTTAACCCCAGAAACAAGGCAGTTGTTAAAGTTGAGCCAGAACGAGATACTCCCGGCGCTAAAGCCAACATTTGACCCAAGCCGATCAGCAGTCCATCGCGAATCTTCAAGCTGTTAAACTCTCGTTTGCGGCTGCCAAATTTTTCCGCCGCTCCTAATAAACTTGCCAGCACAATTGAATCGATGGCGATCGTCGTCATGCTGTTAATTGCAGAGTTGTCGTCGTTTAGTGCTTTCTTGAGTAGAAATCCCCCCACTAAAATAGGCAATGTACCTAATGCTACAGCAACTAGCAATTGCGATTCGTCCCGCTGCCAGTCTTTTTCCTGGAAAGCTACCCAGCCACCACGCAAAATTTGACTGATATCTTTGCGAAAATATATTAAAACGGCAATCACACTCCCAAATTGAATTGTCGCCAAAAACGGCTTTTGTCCCAAGACTTGCCAGCCGAGTGCTTTGGTAAATACTTGTAGATGCGCGGTGCTACTAATGGGCAGAAATTCTGTTATCCCTTGGACAATCCCCAGGATAAATGCCTGAATTATTTCCTGTATCAGGTTGGGTTCACCTGTAGCTATAGCTTCCTGGGATCCCACCTGTAGCAGCAGACCCCATACAGGCAATAGCAAATCTAGACTGCCTGCTTCTAACATTATTGCCATTAACCAGACTCCCACATTGGCTGCGTAATTTTACCGAATTATCCAACTTTACGTGACTATTGTCCTTCTGTCCGGGTTACATAATTTGACTCAATCAAAATTAAGGTAAAATAAATATGCCCCTAGGGGGCATTTATTGTTGTGATATCTTAAATAATATAAAGTTAAGTAAAGAATATTAGAAACTTTGATTAACAATACATTGTCTTCTTACAGTGCTTCTACCCCCTCGATTAATACCTTAGAGACAGAAACGGTGCAAAAAAGCAGAGAGGAATTGGAGACAGCACTCTCCCTGACTCCCTCTGTTTGGTTTATGGCATCATCCCGCCAAGGTTGGTTAGTGTTTGCGGCGGCGGTGTTTTTAGTATCAGTGCCAGTGTTTGTCGAAGCGCCGCTAGTGCGATCGCTACCTTTGTTAAGTTTTGTGTTGACAGGATTTTGGATCTGGCTGAGTTTTGAGTTAATGTCCCGTCCTTCAACTTATTTATGGGGAGATTTGCTTTTAGGGTTCAGCTGGAGTTGGTTAGCCGGTTCAGTTTACTGGGGCTGGTTGCGTTGGGAACCGTTATGGCATTTGCCAGTAGAGTCTATAGGGCTACCATTTGCTTGTTGGTGTCTGCTGCGGAATTGGGGCAAAGTCGGCAACTTGTTTTATTTAGGTTCTTTACTCGGTACAGTTTTAACCGACGTGTATTTCTACTTGGTAGATTTGATTCCTTATTGGCGTCAAATTATGCGCGTCGAACCATCTGCTGTACCAGCAATTTTGCATAATGCCTTGGCGCAAGTACAAACTCCTTGGGGACAAACTTGGGCGCTAATTCTCGCCGTAGTTTTGTTGAGCGTTGGGGTTTTGCCTTTAGTTAAACAGCAACAGCATTGGTATGCCTTTAGTGGAGCAGTGCTGAGTACAATTTTGGTAGATAGCCTATTTTTGCTAGCTGCCGTTGCAGCTTAAAGATGAAAAATTTTTAACAGCACCAGTCATAACATGGAAGTTTGACATGAGCGCCAAGCAGAGGCGAGTTGTGATTATTACGGGTGGCGGCAGCGGCATCGGACGTGGCATCGCTGAAGGTTTTGTCAAGGAAGATGCTTGTGTTGTCATTGTGGGACGAAATAAAGAAACGCTCAAATCCACAGCTAAAGCAATTGGTTCTGATTGCATTTGGCAACAAGCAGATGTCAGCAAGCGAAACGAAGTTACTCAGGTTGTTAGTTTTATTGTTCAACAATACGGCGGTATTGATGTGTTGGTCAATGCCGCAGGATTTCCGCGCTGGTTGACAACGGTTACGCCGTTAGATGAAGCTGAACGACTTTGGGATGAGGTTATAGATACCAATCTTAAAGGTGTCTTTCTGATGGCAATGGCGGTTGCGCCTCATTTGACAAGACCGGGGGGTTGCATAATTAACATCAGCACTAATGCGGCGTTTACCGGAGGAAACCGACCGGGTTATTTAGGCTATGCCTCAGCAAAAGCAGGTGTGCATGGATTAACTTATGCTCTCGCACGGGAACTCAGTCCCCAAGGAATTACGGTGAATGCTGTTGCTCCTGGTTTCATTGAAAACACCGCGATTACAAACGAGTGGTCTGAGGAAACCGTTCAGTCAATTGTCAACCAAACCCCTGTAGGTCGATCTGGGAATGTTGGGGATGTTGTGGCGGCTGTTTTGTTTTTATCTTCTCCAAAAGCCTCATTTATCACAGGCGAAGTGCTTAACGTTAATGGCGGCTTAGTTTTTGGGCGTTAAAGCTTCGCTCCCAGGCTTGTACGCGCTCTCATTCATCGCTGTTCCACCAAGCCAAAAAGAATAAGTACTTTTGCTTTCTTGTTTGATAATTTTTGGTAAAAGTACAACCAACAGCAGTGGCAGTAAATATTGTGGATATTAATACGCTGTATATTAGTTTCTGATGACTGCTGTGTGTTGATTAAGTTATCAGCTCTTGGAGGATTGTCCTTTGTCCTTCTAAATACGAATGACGAACGTCCGCTGAGCGCTGTTGGCTTAAAACTTTATTTGCAATTTGATGGAAAGAGGTGGAATCGTGAAAGGATTGGTGCGTTTATTAACAGTGTTTAGTCTGTTGCTTGGCTGCTGGGGATGGTTAGGAACAACTCAGATAGCCCAAGCTGCCAATTTCAATGGTGTTGGTTTTCAATTTGTGCCAGTTCTTGCAGTTGAGTTCTCTCAACCCTCGCAAAACAAGGCAGACCAAAAGCTAGCAACGGAATTTGGCAAAAAAGTTGATTTGAATAACACCAACGTGCGAGCTTTTCAACAGTATCCAGGGCTGTATCCTACCCTCGCTAGGAAAATCATCCAGAATGCTCCTTACCAGCAGCTAGATGATGTGTTCAACATTCCCGGATTGAGCGATCGCCAAAAACAAATCCTGCAAGCCAACCTAGATCACTTTACCGTGACCGAGCAGGAATCCGTCTTCAACGAGGGAGACGATCGCTTTAACAACGGCATCTACAGATAGGTACTAGGGACTCTTTACTGGGGACGCTTGGACTGGTGGGCACAAGAGTGCAGGGGGAGTTGGTCTCACCAACTCCCCCCACAAAGCGAGCACTCCCCAACTC
>CAXTNZ010000332.1:0-6710 GCA_964245695.1 uncultured bacterium
AATCTGGACTTGCTACAACAACTGGGTGCAGAACTAGTTTTCTGGAGTCCTCTGGACGATACTGAGTTACCCAAAAACGTGCAGGGAATGTATTTTGGGGGTGGTTTCCCAGAAGTGTTTGCTAAGCTTCTTGCGGAAAATACTACTGCACGTGTTGCCGTTAAAACAGCAATTTTTTCGGGAATGCCGACAATTGCCGAGTGTGGGGGATTGATGTATTTGTGTGCGGAAATTGTAGATTTTGAGCGTAAATCTTGGTCGATGGTGGGAGTTTTGCCCACAACATCTGTAATGGGTGGACGTCTTACCTTGGGGTATCGTCGAGCGATCGCTTTGCAAGATAGTCTGCTAGTAAATGCGGGTACAACTGTTTACGGGCATGAGTTTCATCGTTCCCGTTTAATACCAGAACCGAATTTACCATTGTTTCAAACTTATCGCTGTGATTCTGAAGAAGCAACAGGCGATGAAGGATGGAATTTACCGATGAATCTTCATGCTTCTTATGTTCATATGCACTGGGGAGATTGTCCAGAGATTCCGCAGCGGTTTCTCCAGCAATGTCTGAGAATGGTTCATGTTTGATAGTCAAGAATTAACAATCTAATAGGCTGGCGATCGCAGGCTTTGTTTGATGTAACTAAGGTAGCGCTGTGGTCTTCCAGAAATTACAGCGGTTTTCAATTTAATGGACTACATTCACTCCACCTAACCTGAACAGCCCCTTCCCTATTCCGGGAAGGGGAGAATGTGAGAGTGCCTCTCAAAAAGCAGGAGAGAGGAATGGAAGCGAGGTTTGAGAGTGGTCTAATAAGAGTAAAAACTGCTGTAAGTGTTAAGCAAACTATATTGCCCAAAAATGGCAAAAGTCCTGAGAAACTGAGTTTTATTTTTCCCACTCAGCGCTCAGGACTATCGTTTGTTAATTAATTTCAACGACCTATAGGTCGATTTTATTTATGTTTTAGAGAAAAATTCTTCTCTAAGACAATTGGATCGTTATTTTTTGGGGGCTATGAGCATCATCATGTTTCGCCCCTCTTTTTTGGGCATTTGCTGTACTTCACCAAACGGCTCTAAATCAGTTGCCATTCGCTTGAGCAAAGTTTCTGCTAGGTCGCTGTGTTGAATTTCCCGACCCCGGAACATCACAGTGGCTTTGACTTTATCACCATCTTTCAGAAAGCGCTCTGCTTGCTTGACACGCACATTGTAGTCATGTTCTTCTATCTTATAGCGCATCTTCACTTCTTTTACGTCAGCGGTATGCTGCTTTTTCCGGGCTTCCCGCGCCTTCTTCTCCTGCTCAAACTTGTATTTCCCATAGTCCATAATCCGACAAACTGGCGGGTCAGCCTTGTCACTGATCAGCACGAGATCCAGCTCTTTTTCCTCTGCTAGTTGCAGTGCTTCCTGAGGGGTGATAATTCCCAATTGGCTGCCATCAGTATCAATGACGCGAATTTTCGGGAAGCGAATTCGTTCGTTAATTTGGGGCAGATCGCGAGTTCTTTTTTTCTCAATCACAGGCATTATGATTTTTGGGAGCTGTTTGTTGGTTAAGAATTGGACTTGGTCTTGAATAGTACGCCTCAGAAGCAATCGGACTCAACGCTTCCTAGCTTCCTAAGGACTGAAACTGATAAATTAGGTTATAGTTCTATGGTAGCTAATCCATAAAGTGATTTATTTGTCGTTGTATATGTCATTCTACTCACTGTGAGAGAATTTCTGCCCAATAGTTAATCTAAATTACACAACAGCTACAAACTTTAACTATTATAACATTTTTCCGTCAATTCATTGACATTTTTCTGACTCAGTATATTTCCGAAAAATAAATATTACAGATACAGATAAAACACATTTATCAATGAGAAAAGTAATTATTAATACAAAAAAGTATCCGGTAGTATTTTTTAGCAATAACGGGTGATAAGTTTACTCGCAATAGATTTGGCATTTGTTGGTAGACAAAATTTATAAACTACGAGCCGCAAAGCGCGAGTTGCGATTCTGCTTCTATATTGGAATAAAGAGTGTTTTTATGCGGATGAATTGGAGGGAAGTG
This sequence comes from uncultured bacterium, assembly GCA_964245695.1. Lineage (GTDB taxonomy): Bacteria > Cyanobacteriota > Cyanobacteriia > Cyanobacteriales > Nostocaceae > Hassallia. The sequence continues at coordinate 2,072 of CAXTNZ010000332.1, forward strand.
TGACCACTCAGGTACACTGGCAGCAACGAGTTGGTAATCAAAGGGATTGGGTTTGGCGGGGCTGGCAAATCCGCTACACGTACATCCGCCCTGCCCAAAACAACCACTCAGACACACCCTTAATTCTGCTGCATGGATTTGGTGCTTCTATTGGTCATTGGCGACATAATTTAGAGGTTTTAGGCGATCACCATACAGTATACGCTTTAGATATGCTGGGTTTTGGCGCTTCCCAAAAAGCTCCGGTGAATTACAGCGTCGAACTCTGGGCAGAGCAAGTTTACGACTTTTGGAAAGCATTTATCCGTCAACCAGTTGTCTTAGTAGGCAATTCCAATGGTTCACTGATTTCCTTAGCCGCCGCAACCGCTTATCCGGAAATGGTGCAAGGGATAGTGATGATGAGTTTGCCCGATCCGTCATTAGAGCAAGAAGCTATCCCTGCTTTTCTCAGACCATTGGTTATGGGAATCAAAAATATTATCGCTTCCCCTTTGATACTTAAACCTGTGTTTCACTTTGTCCGCCAACCGGGTTTTGTGAGGCGTTGGGCGAGTGTTGCCTACGCTAACCCAGAAGCTATCACCGATGAACTGGTAGAAATTTTAGCAGGTCCTCCCCAAGACAGAGGTTCTGCTCGTGCTTTTAGCGCTCTATTTAAAGCGGCGCTCGGCGTTAACTTTAGTCCTAGTGTCAAGACAGTTTTACCAAACTTAACAATTCCGATGCTATTGATTTGGGGACAAAAAGACCGATTTGTTCCCGCAGTTCTTGCTAATCGATTTACTCAGTACAACGAGAAATTGCAACTGCTGAACTTAGAAGATGTGGGGCATTGTCCCCATGACGAGTGCCCAGAACGAGTGAATCAGGCTATTTTAGATTGGATTGAAACATGTAGTGAGCACTAAAGTGCTCTGAAAACTGAGGACTTTAGTCCTCACTACAAATTCCTAACCAATAGTCACTTGGGTGGTGTCAACATTAGTGGCACCACTAACTGATTGCGCCACAGAAACCATTTTGTTTAAAATATCTTGGCTGGGAACTTTGCCTTTTAAGACCACAGTGCCGCTGGTCTGAGCAACCCAGAGTGTGTCAACATCATCCAGTTGGTCATCTTGATCAAACGCCAGTGCTACCCGCTTTGCCAACCCACTTTGATCGTATTCTCCATTCAGCCCTACGCGCTCTGGGGGAATTGACTGAGTAGCAGCCGCCGCAGGAGCAGCCGTAACAGCTTGCGGTACTGGCTGCGGCTCAGGATTTACTTGTGCATTTTGGGGTTTTTCCATTCCAAAAAGTCTTTTTAACCAACCCATAAACGCTTTTCTCCTACTAAATATTCATTACATCTGAGTATAAAAGCTGTCACATAAAATCCACATCTGCCTATGAAAAGAGGAGAAGACTGCTTTTGGTATGATTTCAGCACAACTTCTTTAAACAGATTGTAACGAATGTAGGTCTTGGGTTTACAATACAAGACTAGACTTTAAATTTAGTATGGCAGTACCTGTAGCGCAGACATCGGCTGAAGTCTCGGTTACAAAAGTGCTGCCGCACGTCTGCTGTTGGCAAGATGAAACATACCCTTTCTGTTCTCGTAGAAGATGAAGCGGGAGTTCTTTCCCGCATTTCTAGTTTATTTGCCCGTCGCGGTTTTAATATCGAAAGCCTTGCTGTAGGTCCAGCTGAGCAAGAAGGAGTTTCGCGGATTACGATGGTTGTGCCTGGTGACGATCGCGTGATCGAGCAACTCACTAAGCAACTATACAAGCTAGTGAATGTCCTGAAAGTGCAGGACATTACCGAGACTCCTTGTGTAGAGCGAGAATTGATGCTGCTCAAGGTAAACGCCACTAGCAGCAACCGCTCAGAAATTATCGAACTGTCTCAGATTTTCAGATCGCGAGTAGTAGATGTGGCGGAAGATTCTCTAACTCTGGAAGTTGTGGGAGATCCAGGGAAATTGGTAGCGATCGTGCAGGTGTTGCAAAAATTTGGTTTAAGGGAAATAGCCCGCACTGGCAAAATTGCTTTAACTCGTGAGTCGGGTGTGAATACCGAGTTGCTCAAATCTTTGGAAGCAAAGGTTTAGTCAGCAAGCGATCCTAAGTTGATTTTTTATAGAAAGGCTCTTTGGGGCTATTCTGTGCTGTGCCCCAAAGAGTGTGGTTTGTAGTTTATGCTCAGGAAAAGCGTTGTAAGCAATGTGACGTGCAAAGTCGTGTTCGTTACGTCTCGAATTAAGTGCGGGTGAGAGAACCCGCTTCACTGCTAAGTCCGACGATGCAATTACAGCGGTTTTCCTGCAATTTTCACCACAATCCTCGGTAGGGGCATTCATCTTGCTGTGCCCCTACAATGTAATTTATTTACAAGGGAAAACGCTGTAAACTAAGCGTACCGTGCCGAATGTATTCAAATTCTTGACATTCGATGTTGCCGAGTCGTATCACAACATAGGTAGAAGTTTTTCTGCCGACCTGACTTGAAAATCGGTAAAGGGCAAGGGAAGAAGAGATTTTCATCCTCTTTGAGTGTACGCAGTTGATGTAGGCTACTTAGTTATTCCCATCACAATAAGACTTAAATCGGTTATGACTGAGAAAAGCTTATAAGGATGACAATGGTTAAACAAACTGTGTTGGTGACTGGTGGGTGTGGATTTATTGGCTCCCACATTGCAGAAGCTTTGGTGCAAAAAGGTTATAGAGTTCGCATTCTGGACAACCTTTCAACTGGCAAGCTAGAAAATATTGCTTCTATTTCTGCCGAAGATGTTGAAGTAGTGGTCGGTGATGTTGCCGACTTATCAACGGTTGAAGCGGCGATGCCAGGATGCGAGTATGTTTTTCATGAAGCAGCGATCGCTAGTGTACCCAAATCTGTAAACGATCCAATAGGAACAGCAAAAGTCAACTATGGCGGCACTCTCAATGTATTGGAGGCAGCTCGCAAAAATAGCGTTCGCCGTGTTGTCTTCGCTGGTAGTGCTGCTGTGTATGGTGATGAACCAACTTTGCCGAAAATGGAGTTTATGTCTGCAAACCCAATCACTCCCTACGGCGTGGATAAGCTAGCATCGGAACTTATCGGTCACTTCTATGCCCGGATGGGGCTGGAGTTTGTCTCGTTGAGGTATTTTAACGTTTTCGGTCTGCGTCAAGACCCATCAAGCCCCTATTCAGGTGTGATTTCTATATTTTGCGATCGCATAAACCAAGGCTTTGCCCCCATTATCTACGGGGATGGTCTTCAAAGTCGTGATTTTGTCCACGTTGCTGATGTTGTTCGCGCCAACTTGATAGTTATGGAACACCCGCAAGCAAGCGGTAGAACTTTCAATGTGGGGCGAGGCACCGCTACCTCTCTATTGGACATCGCTAATATACTCAATAACGTGACAGGTAAAAACTTACAACCAATTCACAAAGAACCTCGCCTTGGGGATATTCGTCACAGTCTGGCTGATAACACAGCATTAAAAGCTTTGGGATGGTCACCAACTATCAGTATTTCCGAAGGCTTAGCAGAGTTGTTACAGGCAACAAACTGCTTTAAATCATAAAATTAACAAAATTTTCATCGAACCTACGATTGCGGGCATTTTACGTGCCTTTATTCTTGTTTGCCAACCAGTTGGTGAATTTGTTGACGATAAAGATTTCCTGAAATATGAAAATTTTCACTCAAACTCTATCAAAGGAACAGCTAGCACTTTTACCAACTGCCGAAGATGTTGCTTTTTATGAGGAACACGGGTGGTATATATCCAAAAAAGTGCTTGACGACGAAATCATTGAGGAGGCAATCCGAGGTAGTGAAAGGTACTACCGTGGAGAGCGAGACACACCACTTCCCATAAGAGGCAGGTATAGCGACTGGAAGCCACAAGATGGGTACGACGTTATTCGTAATAACGAATTTGTTTCTTTGCAAAACAAGCAACTGCGCTCGTTGGCATTGCAACCAATTATAGGAGCGATCGCCTCACGATTAGCTAGAACCAAGCAGATTCGACTCTTGGACGACCAACTCGTTTACAAACCACCTCAAGACAAGAATGGCAAAAGCGCCGTTGGTTGGCACGGCGATCACGCTTACTGGTCTACGTGCAGTTCACACAAGTTGCTCACCGCCTGGATTCCCTTTCATGACTGTGACGAGTCAAACGCACCATTGGTTATGCTAGACAAAAGCCACAAATGGTCAGGTATTGAAGATACGCGGTTTTTTAATAACCATAACTTGGAAGATATAGAACAGAAATTTTCTCAGGAAGGACGGCAGATTGTCAAAGTGCCAATCATATTAAAAAAGGGTCAAATTAGCTTTCATCACTGTTGGACAATTCACGGTAGCTACCCCAACTACAGTAACTCGTTCCGCTTGGCAATGGCAGTACATCTGCAAGACGATGCCAATCATTATCAACCTTTTTGGAATAATAAAGGAGAAGAGATTCATATCATTAATGAGTTTTTCTGTGGGAAATTGCCCAACGGCGATCCAGATTTTCGCGATCCAGCGATATTTCCTATCTTGTGGTCAGAGGAGGATAATTAAGTTTAAACGTTCATTAACATGATTAAATTTAAAAATTTGCATTTCCGTGGCCGAATTAGATGTAGAT
>CAXTNZ010000333.1:0-490 GCA_964245695.1 uncultured bacterium
GTATAAGGAAACCGTTGATTATAGCAAAAAGTAATGGCACATCTATTATTAAAGGCAGGGAATAGAATAGTGTGACCAGAGGTCCATATGACGAAAAGAGAACCTCTTGAATATCACCCGCCCTAATATAGTCGATGTAAACAGAAATCTCTGCCAGATATGACCTTATATCATAAGCAGTCGTTCCAACTAGATACCGACCAAATATATCTGATTCTTCATACTGAATAACAGTTAAAAACCAACTTACTACTATCATAAGTATAACTAGTATAAGCAATACTCTAAGATTATAAGTATGGTGAATGAGTGGTACTTTTCTCTTAAATCTTGTGTTCATTCAGCATCTGCCTTGAAGTTAATTAACTTGAGTCATAAATTATACTCAAATCAATTTAAAACAACTCTGTTATCAACGTAGTCTACAAACTTGGATCAGGTTGGATGCAAAAGTCCGGCGACTACTATTTTTCTGGTTAGGTGCATGAGA
>CAXTNZ010000333.1:611-6584 GCA_964245695.1 uncultured bacterium
CTTTTCCTGAGATTTAACAATATAAGAATAGACTTAAAATTGTAAAAACACTTCGATTAAATTATTGTAGGTTTTTTTATAAAGTATTTTGTCATTTTTTTGCAAGACCAAACTATGTAATAGTATGCATTCCAAAATAAGTCGTAACACTCAAAGTATATGTTTTTCCAGAGTGCTGCTCTAGGACGATTTTCTAAATAATGAAAAACATTTTCATGTCTCAGAAGTTTTATTCCTCTCCACATGAGTTGCCTTTTGGAAATTAGATGTATATCTAGGAGTGGAGGATGCGAGAAAAGCCCAATAGGTAAAGCATAGAACCTATCATCTATCTCATTAGCTCGCTGTAGCCCTCCTCGTTTCTCAATATCCCATGCTGTTTCGCCAGCTTTCAGAATTTTCAGCAGAGTTTCTTTCTTCCATAAAGCAACTGTCATAGAAATACGGTAACGAGAGCCTTTAGGAAGTTCTCCTATTTCTTCTGTTTCATGTACCAAAGCTGGAGGGTTACAAGGAATCAGCTTCAAATACCCTGCATTTTTCCCCTGAGCTAACTGAATTAGCTTTACTAATCGAGCAGTATCTACAGGAACCGCAGGAGGACGATCCTCAACCCAAAAAATGACCCACTCTTGTGGAATCTGGTTCAGCGCTTTGATGAGGTTAGAACTGTAGTCAACATCAGGACTAACTAACAGAGGTGATACCCGCGTGTCTGGATATTTGAGTGTATTGGAAACTAGATGAACTGGGTATGGACAGTCTGGCCAATTTTTGAAAAAGCAATGAAAAAAGGGATGCCATACATTCTGATATGCATCACATGACACAACTAAGATTGGTATAGTCACTTAAATTCCTCCAGAAAATTTTTTGAAAATTCAGTGTTGATGTTAGATGACTACTGTTAGACAAGACGAGTATTTTGTCGTTATTATTATATTAAAATTTCCTCTATTTCATAACTTTTTTAACTCAAACATTCCACAACCATATATCATATCTGGCGCTTTTGTGTAGTTAGCATTTTCTTGAAATTTTCCCAAATCATCAATATAGGAAAAGGAAATTAACTCATAGTCTGCCTTAGTTAGTGAGAAAATAGTTTCAACTAAGAACACACGATGTGCATTAAAATCAACTCTCTCTTTACCAATTGGAACTGACAATAGCAACCTACCACCAGGCTTAAGAATCTTAGTAAGTGATTTCAATCCCTTGATATGACCTTCAGGGTCTATTGGATCACCATATCGACCTAAGCCAAAATGTTCTAATGCATGTAGACAAGAAACAGAATCACAGATACTTTCTGGGACACTCTCTGACTGCATTAAATCTGCTTGACGAAAAGTCATTCCCCGAATTGGAGAAGTCATTTCCCTTACATCCAATACTTCCACATCACGAAAAGTGAGTAAGTGTGCAATAAAACCATCAATTCTTGAACCAACATCTATGTGCTTTTCTGGCTTATTTTCGTAAACCTTTCTAGCCGCCCATAAATCTTGGTGAAAATAATGCTTGTCAATATGACCAGCACTATCGTATCTATCTGTCAAACAAGGAAACGGTACGGAAATTGGCAGAGCAAAATTAGAATTTTTGCTACTCAAATAAAATTGGATAGACTGATAAATATAAATAGGAATACCCCTGAGAAAATAAACTGTGCTAATTGGCTTGAATCCAATTTCCGACGTAATGTGGTACACAAGTTTAAATATGGGACGTAGCTTAATAAGTAAATAATTATTTATCATGATTTATTTGCGCCTCATCTCAGATATGTAAGTAAATATAGCCAATATATTTTTTTTAATTATTTTACTTATATATTATGGAGCGTATACTATATTTTTGAACTTTCCAAAACCAAATACATAGAATTATTCCTAGAGAAATACAGACTAAAGCTTTGTTTTTTAAGTTATTATCTATTGAAAAAAGTAGGAAAATAACAACTAAAAACCACATGAATGGGAACCATAAACATTCAAACCACAAAGAAAGATTTATTTTCATTTCTTGCAAAGCAAAAAGAATCATTAGCCAGGTTATAAGAAAACCAACATTACCTGTTATTGCTCCTAATAATCCGAAATTACTTGAACCAATTGCTATCAGCATCAATGATAAAATGCTGCTAAACAACTGAATGCTCATAACAATATTTACAGCCAGACTGAGAAGGATATAGAATCCTACAGCATTGAGTGAGTAGAGTCCATAAATGACTGTTGCAATTCTAAATGCAAATATATTTTGTTCAGTAACTGCGCCTCCAAGCATCAAATGCATTATGAATGGAGCAAACATATACAGCAAAGCACCACAACCTAATGCAACTAATGCATTTACTTCAAGGGCTTGTTTGACTAGCTGTTTTAAGTCTTGGCTACTTGTATGCTTCGCTGTTTGATTGATAAGAACTGGAACCAGTGGTTGTACAGGCAATGCTGAGAATGAGTTAATTGCTCCTGTAGCTTCAGTGATAGCTGCATATACTCCCAATGTTTCAAAACCGAGAAAGGAGCCAACAACCAGGCGATCGCCCCTTGCAAAAATTGCTCCTCCCAAAGTCGTCATCCATATCATTAGGCTATGACGTGCTATAATAATCGCCTTTTTAACATTCCAAACTGGACGTAGGTGTATGCCCTTCAGTAGTGATCGCACCATCCAGAGATGACTCAACAACACCGCTACACTAGCTACAGCCTGCCATTGCATCAGTTCGACTATTCGACCTCCTAGCCAAGCTACTGCCAACAGACCTAGACTGAGCAGCAGCCACTGGATCGTATTCAGTAAATTCATCAAGCCATAACGCTGGTAGGCTTGCTCCACACCAATCAAAACCTGCTGCTGCAATCGCGCCCATACGACCAACCCACCAATCTGTAAAGTCTGTATAACGCTTAGCTGCTGTGCCTGTCTTAATTTGGGAAATAGATTGACAATCGTTTCAGCACCTATCCAAAGGGAGATCGCAGCAAGAGTTGCCAATACCAACATTGCCCCAACGGTTACGGTTAATGTCTGTGACAAACCATCAATATCTTCCTTTCCTAAGTCCTGGCAGACAAATACAGTGGTTGTTGTAGAAAGACCCGCCTCAGCTAAAGCAACCAGTCCCACAACCGCAGAAGCCAGCGTCCACAATCCATATTCCTCAACCCCGATTATGCGGATCAGTAGAGGAATGGTGAGTAGAGCAAGCCCCATCCGAACCAGCCCAGCCGCAGCATTGTAGAACCCATTCTTTAACATCTATTTTTCATTCAGGCTAAAGAAAATACTGATGCAAATTGCCTAAAAGCTTCTTCAAAGCATTTACTAAACACCAATTCTCGGTAACTTGAGCTTAGACTTCTCACTTTTGCCAGACCGCTTCTTACCGTAATACCCCGGAGAATAGTAGTAGCCAGAACTGTCAGCAGCAGTAACACCATTCACCACCATTCCCAAAACCTGTTGAGCAGACTGCGCTAACAGTGTCTTTGTGGTGGTAGCCACAGCAGCGCTCACCACATTAGGACGTACAACCAGTAATATCCCATCCGCTAGTTTGCCCAGCATCATTGCATCAGCAAAAAGACCTAATGGCGGAGTGTCTATAATGACAAAATCATAGTCTTTAGCAGCCCCAGCGATAAATGAAGCTATCCGTTGTGAATCTAGTAATGCTGCTGCGTTAGGCGGAACTGTGCCAGCGGTTAGCACTTCCAGATTAATCAGTGTTTCTTTGGCAGCGTTTTCCAACTCAGTCTGACCCACTAAGATATTACTCAGCCCCATCAGGTTGGGTATTTGCCAAATTTCCTGTTGCGAGGGGCGACGCATATCAGCATCCACCAATAGCACTCGGCGTCCCATCTGAGCCGTCGCTACTGCTAAGTTAGCTGCAACAAAGGACTTACCCTCATCTGGAATTGAACTGCTGACTACAATCACTTTCAGTTCCTTATCAGAGATGGTCAGACCCAAGTTAGCCAGCAGCATCTCAAAGGCTGCATTAACCGGCGAATACGGGTTGTTAAGTACCGGCAGATCTAACTGACCCTCACCATTACCTCCGCTGGCGTTTTGATCAAAGACAGGAATTGTACCCAGCAAAGGATAGCCCAAAAGCTCTTTGGCTTCTTCAACCGTCTTCAGGGATTTATCCGCACTTTCCAGCATTAGAACCGTCCCTACAGCTAGGAAAATTCCCAAAAATCCACCTAGCGCTAGGTTCAAGGCAATGCGGGGAGAAATTTGCTTGTTGGGAACTAAAGCCTCTGAGACCACCCGTGCATTGCCAACATTCTGGTTCTCCAACACCTGAACTTCTTGCAATCGTTTGAGCATTTGTTCATAAGTCAGTCGCGCCACTTGCATCTGTCGTTCTAGCTGTAGCTGTCTTTGTTCGAGCCGAGGTATGACTTTCAAACGCGTGTCAAACAGCAAGAATGCTTTATTCAAGACTTGTACTTGTTTCTCCAATCCCAAGCGTTGTACCTCTGTCTGCACCAGATTGGCAGTCAAAGTCTGCTTGAGTTCTCCGATATGCAAATTCTGCTCAGGCACCGACTGAGAACTGCCAAGGTTTTGAGCAACTCGCAGTCCCAGTTGCTTTTTGAGGGCTTGTTCTTTGCTCAACAGATTGATGATACTTGGGTGATTATCCTGAAAGCGAGACCGCTCCACAGCTAACTGGTCTTGTACTTTCTGGTATTCGGTTAGCACTTGCTGCACACCAGGGGATTGACTTAAAGTGCTCAGAGCCACCGCCTGCTGTTTATTCAATTCCAATTGATTTTGTAAAGCTTGAGAGCGAGAGTTGGCATCTGCCAACGCAGCCTGGGCTTTGGTAATCTCGTCTGATAGCTCACTCAGCCTTTCCACCCCTGTCTTCGCTTCTTCTTGTAAGGCAACAACGCCGTTTTCTTCTTTAAACTTACGCAACGTAGCTTCTGCTGCTAAGAGTCTTTTCTCAACGTCAGGTAACTGCTTGCTCAAGAATTCCCGCGCTGCTGTTGCCTGCACTCGGTTGTTGCGAATATTGTCCTCCAGGTAAACGTGCATCAGCGAATTGATTACAGATGCTGCTTGTTGCGGATCGGTACTGCGGTAGGAAAGCTCCAAAACATCCGTACCCTTGATACTCTTGAGCTTTAGTAGTTTGAGAAACCCATCAATTTCCAGGGGTTTGCCCGTTTTATCCTTCAACTGTAGAGTGGTAATGGTTTTCTGGGAAATCGGGTTTGAGCGGATGACTTCCGCTTCTGTGTCCAGAGGGTTGCTGACGGTGGTCAGACCGCTGAGTTGTCCGAGCTGTTCACTTACACCTGTCAGGGAAGAGACACCATTCTGCTTGTTGAAAAGCAGCTTGCCTTCTGCTTCGTAAACCGGTTTTTGGATGAAAGTGATTAACCCTGTCAGTCCGAAAACAGATCCCATGACAGCTCCTAAGAGCAACCCACGCTTTTTCAGGATCAGCCAGTACTGTTGGAAATCAAGTGAGTCTCGGTCTTCTTGGTTAGAACGCATGGTTGATGTAATCAAAGTGACGAAAATTATCTACGGTCGCTGCACCTCTACCTCTGATTTGATTTGCCAGCGTAATTAACACCTCATACCAAGTTGCATTCGCAGTTATGACTGTTACGCCGAGCAAAACGCAGACAAGCATTGCATCTGCTAATTTCTATGCTTCGCTGAAAATGAGATTTTTGAGTGCGATTTGATATAAACAAAGAATACTTCTATTCATTTATCAAGCATTTTTTCGGAAAAAACCTACGTATTGTCACGGTTTTTATCGGCATTTATATACGTATTTTTTAAAAGTAAAAAAACACACATTTCAATCTCAGGCGGTTTAAACTCACATTGTAAGCTCTCCTCCTATGAAAATAAGGCAGCAAGAACTCATACCGAGTTGCGTTTAAAGATAGTAGTTAGGGCTATTGGGGAGAGGGGGAGAGG
>CAXTNZ010000334.1:0-6573 GCA_964245695.1 uncultured bacterium
CACTCCCCCCATCAGATTTGGCAGACTAGTTGAGAAACCCAACCCGCCGCCACCAAAATCATGGCAAAGCCTCGTTTTGTCCGCTTCTTTCGCAACTTCAACGCTTACACGCTCAAGAAAACTTTTACGAGTACCATCGAACGGCGACTTTTGGGACTAGCTTCGGAAATAGCCTTCAATGCAATGTTATCGTTGTTTCCCGCGATTCTCGCCGCCCTTACAGCAATTGGCTTATTTGAACAATCTTTGCAAGACACCTTTAAACAACTGGCGGTGCAACTTAGTCAAATCGCACCAGAAGAAGCGCTGGTTCTGATTCGTGATTTTGCTAGCAAAGAAATTACCAACTCGAAAAACAGCGGTTTGTTTTCTTTTAGCTTTGTTGTGGCACTTTGGATTGCTTCTGGCGCGGTAAGTACTGCGATGACAGCCCTCGATCAAATCCATCAAATTCCCCCAGACAAGATGCGTCCCTTTTGGAAAGCTAAACTCATCTCTCTGGGATTAACAATTGGCACGATCATGCTTTTCGTGATGGCTTCTTTCCTGGTGTTTATTAGTGACTTAGTATTGCGACTTATATTGCGTGAAAATGATTTTTTCGGATTATTATTGCATTTTTGGCAGCTATTACGCTGGTCTTTAGCTTTAGGTATTGTTGCTGCTGCCTTTGCCTTCATCTATCGTTATGGTCCGAGCGTGTGGAACTCTGGCACGCCGATGATGCCTGGGGCAATGATTGCAGCTATTTCCTGGGCAATTGTGTCAAATCTATTTCGGGTTTATGTGGCGAACTTCGGCAACTATAACATAGCCTATGGTGCAGTGGGAGCCGTGATTGTTTTAATGCTGTGGCTTTGGATGAGCGCCGCTGTTCTTTTAATAGGCGACCAATTAAATGTGATTGTCGGCGAAGATATGCGATCGCCAACTTCATCAAAGCAATGAGCAATTAGGTAACAATCGATCCTGGAAAACTGCCAAGATAGAAGTAGAATGTTTAGCGATTAAAACACTTTCATGCGATCGCGTCCATGTCTAAGTCTCCTATAAAGTTCACGATTGAACCCGATGCCAAAGCGCCTACCTTAAAGCGCCTGCGTCAGCTTAGCCGCCTGCTGGATAATGCCATAACCATTCCCGGAACCCGCGTTGGTATTGGTCTAGATCCACTTATCGGATTTATACCTCTTGGTGGTGATTTTTTGGGAATCATGCTTTCTGCCTACATTGTCTTAGAAGCGGCGCGGTTAGGTGCTCCTAGAGCAACTTTGGGCAGAATGGTCTTGAATATTATCATTGATGGCTTGTTGGGCGCTGTACCAGTGCTGGGAGACTTTTTTGATTTTGCTTGGACAGCAAACGACTATAATATCAAGCTACTGGAAGAATACTTAAAATTTCCCGGACAGCATAAGAGCGCAGACGTGTGGTTTGTCTTGGCGCTTTTAGTTGGATTATTGCTTGTTGCCATTGTATTAGTAGCATTGCCTGTGATACTAATTAGACTGCTGTGGCAAGCCTTATTTGGTGTTTAAATTATTTACTGATAAAAGGAATGAAAGATTGGTGGCAAGCTACTTTTCCTAAAGGGCGGCAACATTTAATAATTACTGATGCTAATGGTTATCCTGTACAAATCGCTTATGGCGAAAAAGGTACAGGTAAGCCGCTAATTTTTTTACATGGTGTGGGCAGTTGGAGCTACAATTGGCGTCACAGCATCGCACCATTATCTCAATATTTTCGCGTAATTTGTTTCGATGCCAAAGGTTACGGTTTTTCCGAAAAACCTGTGTCTCGTCGAGAGCAAAGTGGTCATCAAGTTATTGAGTTAGAGCGAATAATTCGTGCCTTATGTGATGAACCCGCTGTAATTGTGGCAGAATCTTTGGGAGCAGTAATTGCCCTTGCCATTGCTGAAGAAAATCCCCAGTTAATTGCGCGCTTAGTATTGCTAAATGTACCTATTTTCCCGCAACGTCTTCCGCATTGGGGCATGTCGGTGCTTTCACAAACGCCGCTGGAAATCTTGCAAACAATTGATAACTTACGTTTAGCATATTTGTTTGCACCTCTAGTCAGAGAAATTATGGCAATAGAACGGCGTGGGGTGCTGTTCGATCCATCAATACTAACTCAGGAAGATGTTTACTGGATAACTTACCCGTTTATTGAGTTTCCTGGTACTCTGGTGAAAGTTGCCGAAGAGTTACAAATAGCGGCGCGAGAAATTGAGCATTTGCAAACTAATAAGCCGAATATACTCAGTAAAATTCAAAATAATCTGGGTGCTATTCAGTCTCCCACACTAATTTTGTGGGGTGAGCAAGATAGTTGGTTTCCTGCTAGTGATGGAGAGAAATTGCGTCAACGTCTCCCTAATGCTAAGTTACAAATTCTGCCTAACTGCCATCATGATGCTTCATCTGGTGCTGCACAAGCGGTAAATACCGCGATTATTAAATTTATGCGGGATACGGATTTTGTGTAGCAAATCGCGTTCAAAATAGAATGTGGCTAGATGAATGGAGATTTTTGCAAATAACCCATAAAAAAAGAGTGGGAGTCAGCATACCATTCGCTTTCGCACCTCCCACTCTTTCATTTGTCGCTGAAGCGTTTAGGAATATTTACGGACGCTGCGCTTTATTTAGGGGGCTACTGTGTCGATCAAAAACAACGCCCGTATGCGCTTAATATTCCAGGTGCGGCAAATGGAAACTTTATTATTGATAATAATTTGTCAGAGACAGCTTGTTAGTATATCTTTTGAAGATATACATTATTTAAGCCGAAAAATAATTTGGTAGAAGGTGGCTCACAAAACTCTTTAATATTGTGACTCACCCCGATAACAACACCCTTGAATTCGCTTATGTTTAACAATTTAGCTGATTTAATTAAAGCTTGGTTGCCAAAATGGCAACTTTTTTAAATATTTAAAAAGGTAACAATAGTAGCAAAAATAAATTAATGTTTGCTCTATTTTATCTACACAATTCAGCCAGCCAACTGTGTAGAGAATAGTTTTGCAAAATACCCATAAAAAAAAGAGTGGGAGTCAGCATACCATTCGCTTTGAAACTCCCACTCTTTCATTTGTCGCTGAAGCGTTTAGGAATATTTACGGACGCTGCGCTTTATTTAGGGGGCTACTGTGTCGATCAAAAACAACGCCCGTATGCGCTTAATATTCCAGGTGCGGCAAATGGAAACTTTATTATTGATAATAATTTGTCAGAGACAGCTTGTTAGTATATCTTTTGAAGATATACATTATTTAAGCCGAAAAATAATTTGGTAGAAGGTGGCTCACAAAACTCTTTAATATTGTGACTCACCCCGATAACAACACCCTTGAATTCGCTTATGTTTAACAATTTAGCTGATTTAATTAAAGCTTGGTTGCCAAAATGGCAACTTTTTTAAATATTTAAAAAGGTAACAATAGTAGCAAAAATAAATTAACAAATACTTTCTTTTACAGCCACAATTCTCTGATAGTTTAGGCAGATGGGAATGTACAGTCATACCATTTGACTTTAGTCGCGCTACATATAAATCTTGTAAAGACGCGATACCCAAGCGTCTCTACCCAATGTCTATTTGTTTCAACATTAAATTTAAAAGGCATCAAACGTCACCTACTCAAGTGTTCTGAGGCGACTTTTGCAAAGTTCCCATAAAAAAAGAGTGGGAGGAAGCATATCATTCGCTTTCGCTCTTCCCACTCTTTCATTTACCGCTGAAGCGTTTAGGAATATTTGCAGACGCTGCCCGTTCTTTCGGGGGCTAATGTGTACGTCAACGACAACGCCTGTACGCAATTAATCTTCCTAGTGCGGCAAATGTCAAACCTTATTATTCATAATTATTTGCTGAGATAACTGTTGGCAAATAATTAGTTTATATGTTTTAATTTATCCTAAAATATGCTTTTTTAATAGTATTTTTTAGGATAAATTATTAGCCTGTGCTCCCTGATAACAACACCCTTGAAGTCGTTTATCTCTATATAATTTAACTGAGTAAATTAGAGGTAGGTTGCCAAAATGGCAACTTTTTTTTATTTGCTAATTGCTCATTTATAACTTTTTTACAGCGATTAATCTGATAAGTGTTTAGTTTTTGCATTATTTTTATTTACTAATTGCTCATTTATAACTTTTTTATAGTTATTAATCTGCTAATCACCTCTTGCCATAATTACAGCTATTTTCAGATCGAGTGGTGGGGGCACAACATATTGTGCCCCTACTCAATTGAGAACAGCTGTAATACCATTTCTCGATGAAAATGCACTTTATGAGGCTGCGCTCGTCTATGAGGGTTCCTATAGCCGCACCCAGCAAGGCATCGTTAGGGATAATTGATATATAGCGGCAATTGCGTGTAGTACAGACCATTCGTAGGGGCACAGCACAGAATAGCCCCTACCACGTACCGCATCCAAACGAGAATTGATATAAATTGAAAATTCTTCTGTGAGTACCTAATCCCGTGAGAAGCGTATTGACTATTAAACGCTAGTAAGGGCACAGCAATGCCCCGCCCTTACTAGCAAAAAGTATTAATTTAGCAATGCATTTTACAGTACTATTAATGCTTGCGTAAAATTGCCGACAAAGAATTCTGTTTACGAATATCCAGCATATCTGCCAGAGATTCTTTGCTTTTATCGAAGGGGAGGCTGTGTTCTGGTGGCAGAACCGTCACGACAGGTATTGTTTTTGGCACAACGGGCTGGCTTTCTGGCGGAGGCACAAACTCTGGTGTATTCTTTGGTCGGGGTGGTTCTAATTTTTGATGGCGGCGTCGTCCCAAGCGTGCCTGATAGCGGTTATGTTTCTGGTCTTTTTGACGCTGTGTTGGACGGTTTAGCAATCGGAAAATTATCAAGCAACCACTAGCACAACTGAGGGCGATCGCTGCCACCATCCATAAAGGTGTAGGATTGCTAGTTTGTGGGGGGGTGTTGATTGGTTGTGCGACTTCAGCTTGTATTGTTTCTGGTTCTTCTGGTTCCACACGCCCAACATAACCCAGGCTATACACGGCTACGGTTGCGCTCCCTATAAACATTCCTAACAACCCTACCAACAATAGCCAAGGATAACGCGCTAACAGATGTATCAGAACATTCAAGCTACTGATTGACTTCGATTTACTCTTTACTGTATCTGCTGTAAGCGCTTGTGCTTGGGTTGGCGCCTGCTGTACATTCTGACTATTTTCCATAATTACTTTCAGATTTGTACCCCTCCAGACCTTGATTGTACTGGAGGAACCAAGCATCGCGTATCCGTAGCAAAGTTTCGGATCTAAGTAGCCTTTTTTTGCACCCAGGCGACTAAATCCGATAATTATTCGCAAAAATCCGTATTTTTTACAACTTTATGACCCTTTGGTGGGGGGATACGTTCCGCTATTCTCTCGGTTCGGGAGTTGAATGTCTCTCAAGAGCAAGTTGAATCAAGCGATCAACTAATTCGGAAAAGGGAATTCCACTATGCGCCCACATTTGAGGATACATACTCGTCGCTGTGAAGCCTGGGAACGTGTTGATTTCGTTAATTAATATTTCCCCTGTGGCTTCCACATAGAAAAAGTCCACCCTTGCCAACCCAGCAGCGTCAACGGCTGCAAAGGCTTGCAAAGCCATGTCCTGAATTTGACGCATAACAGAATCTGGCAACCGAGCCGGAATCTGTAAATCTGCTAATCCTTCTGTATATTTTGTTTCATAGTCGTAGAAATCACTTTCAAAAGTAATTTCACCGACGACAGAAGCTTGGGGTTGATCGTTTCCTAAAACGGCACATTCTACTTCTCGTGCTACGACTCCGGCTTCGACAATGATTCGGCGATCATAACTAGCGGCATTATCTAAAGCGGCTTCTAATTCTTGACGCGATCGCACTTTGGCAATACCCACAGATGAACCTAAATTAGCAGGTTTGACAAAACAGGGATAGCTCAATGTTGCTTCGATTTCATCACACAACTTGGGAAATATACAAGGATTTGACCAAATTTGCCCTCTAGTTAACGCCATGTATTTTACTTGTGCCAGTCCTGCTTGGGCAAACGCCATTTTCATGGCAATCTTATCCATACCCATCGCCGAACCTAACACCCCAGAACCAACAAAAGGGACTTGCATCAAGCTGAGTAATCCCTGAATTGTACCGTCTTCACCATTGGGACCGTGGAGAATGGGAAACCACACATCCACTTGTTCTGTGTGTGCTGGAAATTGCCATAATTTAGGAGTTGCGGTTTGAGATGTTAAAGCCACGCTGGATGCTAAAACTTGTTGGGCGACTTCTCCGGCTTGCCAGAGTCCATCTTTTTGAATGTAGAAAGGGAGTATTTCATACTTGCTAGCATTGTCTTCTGCACTCAAGGCGAGAGCGATCGCTCGTGCTGAACTAATCGAAACTTCATGCTCCCCCGAACGACCGCCAAACAGCAACCCCACCCGCAACTTTGTCATTTGCCGCACCTCTATCACTCCTCATTGGCAGATAGCGTACCACAACTTGCCGGAGATGGGGCGGTCCGGGGAGG
>CAXTNZ010000335.1:0-6545 GCA_964245695.1 uncultured bacterium
CAAGGTAGATATGTCCAGTTATGGGTAGCTTTGGGTAGGTGTTATATAACGGTAGATATTGATGAGGTTTTAAAAACCTATTAGGCTCCGGGTCTGAAATAATCAAGGAGGCGATCGCCTGAATCAGCCCGAATCAATGCTACAACTACATCAGGTAAGGCTGTAAAACTGGGGTAAACCAAATAGCGTGGTTCCCAATGCGGGCGAAACTTTTCTTTGTATGCGTGCAACCCGTGGAAGTTGTAGAACCGATTTAAATGCTGATAAAGATAGCGTAATACCCTCTCCAAATGTCTTGATTCTTTAGTTTCACCAACTCCAGACAAAGGAGAAAGACCAAAATTAAAGGTGTCGTAGCCCTGCTCTTTGAAATGCTGCAACATGGAAATAAATAGAAAGTCCATTGTTCCGTTTTCGATGGACTTGCGGTGTCGCATCATATCGTTAGTGACTTCGTTGAGCTGATACTCTGAGACAATATTGGTAAAGGCGCTGATTTCACCTTTGGGGGTATGCACTACAGCGATTTCACACGCTTGCAGGTAATCTTCGTCAAACCAACCTAGAGAGAAGTGCTTTTCTGAACCTTGTGCCATTTGTAGCCATTCGTCGCTGACTAGTTTGAGCTGGCGCAACAATTCCTTGGAAATGGGCGGTGGGTAAAACTCGACTTGATATCCTTCCTTCGTCAGGCGCGTTATTGTTGGTCTGAAGTTTTTGCCTGCTTTCCCTTGTAAAGTAAAGGTTTTTAAGTCAATAATTGCTTCTTCCCCAATCTTAAGTACTTTAAATCCCAAGGACTTGTAGAGGTCAACGTCATCCGGCAAAGTTTGATAAAAGGCAGGATACCAGTCGTTGCGTTGGCAGAACTGCTGGAAGCTAACCAAAACCTCTTTGCGGTCTTCAATTGGTCCAATGGCATCTCCTAAAGCGATCGCACCCCGTCCTTTGGGTACGTAAGCAATTACACTTCTGCCTGAAGGACTAAAAAAGTAACTTTTATCACTTAATAATGCAAATGATGCTAAAGAAGAGCATCCATACTTTTCTACAATATCTCTTGCTTTTTGCCGTTCGCTGGCATTAGCAGAGTTACGCATAAACACGGGTTGCAAGAGCATCACTAGTGCAACCGCAATAGTACTCGCCGCAATAATATAGATAGAATTGGCAAAAAAGTCTCCGAAGTGCGTCTTCGGTCGCAGTCCCCAATTATCTTCTGTGAAGAACATTGCCAGGGTCTGAAGTATGGCTTCACCCCAATTAAAATTCTCGGAAAATTTCCCGTCTAACAAGTAAAATCCGATAGTGCCGTATGCCACAGTAAATAGCAAAGCGCCAATCAATACCCTCACTCCTCTTGCAATCGAAGGACGGTCTGATTTTGCTGTAAATACATGCCGCATTACTATCAATTGCAGCAACAAAACCCCTGAAAGTAGACTTTCTTCATAGTCAAATCCTTTCAGCAAGTGACTGATAATGGAAATAACCAGTAACCCAACGGTGAGCAACCAAGCGATTCGTTTCCTTCGTAATAAGTTAGTAGCTAGTGTTAGCAAAACAAACCCAGTTAGCGCCGCAAATATATGACCGCTGGCACGAATCTCAAAGGGTAAAAAATGCTTTAACCAGTGATTCCGCTCGTGGAGGTTAGGAGTTACTGCTGATAGCAAGTTCACTACTCCGACTAGCGCTGTCAGGAAGGCGGCACTCCAAAGTCCAATCCGATTTTTTAAGTTATTATTCATCAGTTAGGAGTTAGGAATTAGGAGTTAGTAGTGCTTAATTGTGAATTTTTCAACTGTTGACCCACATAGGATAGCGAATCTTTGAGATGTTTGTGGAAGTAGTTCCAACCCACATCTGCACCAGACAAACCATGTCCCCCAGGAAATGCATAGAATACGTTAGCAATACCTAACTTGTTTAAGGTTTCATGAAAGACTTTGGTAGATGCCAATAGATCGCGATCGCTTTTACCTGCATCTAGATACACTCGCAATCGCTTCCTCTCCTCAACTGGTAACTTTTGGACAATTTCTTGAGGGCTATTTTGCGGACCACTGTCATCGCTAAAGTAACCGCTATGGCTAAACAGAATGTTAAAGTTATTGAGATAGCGTAACCCAATATTAAATGCCCCCCATCCTCCAGAAGAAAGACCCCCCAATGCCCAAAACTGAGGTTTTTCCAAGGTGCGGTAGCGCGACTTAACAACTTTTACTAATTCTAAACCAATTAAAGTTCCCACTTTGCCATTAGGACCATCATAATAATCGGGGTCGAACAAAGGACTCGAACCCCGCAAATCATTACCATCAGGTGTAATTACAATTGATGGCGGCAATTTTCCGCTTTTATACAATTCATGCAATGTATTCAAGATTGCATATTTATCAAAATAAGCACGGGCATCATCATGACCCCCATGTAATAGAAATATCACCGGATAGCGCTTTAGGGGATTTTTTTTATAGTCAGGGGGCAAAATTACACCGTATTGACGTGTACCCATTGCTTGACTTTTCATGCTTTCTATTTGAAATTTTAGCCCAGTATCTGCCTGTTCTTGGGGCGCATCTAGCTGCCGCGCACCTAGTATAAACACGTAATAATATCCAGCCGCACACATGACTGCGATCGCACTCGCAATGCCAACTAAAATTTTAGATAATTTCATATTGGCTGTATAGATTTTCAATAAATTCATTATCCTAAAAATTAGCTTTGGTTAATTTTCAAAAAAATATCCGAGAGGTTTTAAACATAGATGTAAGTAGAAAATTAGATGCTTTTTTCTTGGTAATACATAAAAATTTTTAATTTTAAATTACCAATTTTAAATAGCTTGCAAAACATTCTTTTAAATATATATATTTTTTTTATTTCCCAAAATTCAAGTTTTGCAAGCGTATTTATCTATTGTGAAGCTTATTTATTGATAAACCTAAAAAAATATTCACGTAAAAAGCGATTAGCTAATCGCTAATCTTAATAGTTGTGACGATTTTTATCCTGAATGAAACCCAGATTATCAGAGGCGTGTGCTATTTGTGAGATTTTAAATTGTTCCCCTACAAATGTCAACGAATCTGCCAAATGCTCGCGCCAGTAACTCCAAGTGTGATTTCCGGGAAACTGACGAAACAGATTATAAATTTTCAGTTGGCTTAGCACTTGATTAAACTGATTGGCTTCGTCGAGTTCTTCGGTATCCGATTTACCTGAATCAAGATAAATCCTCAACCGTTTTTTAGCTTGAGGAGGGATAGTTTTAATGTAACTTATCGGGCTATTTTCAGGACCACTACTATCTTTAAAGTAACCGCTATGACTAAACAAAATCGAGAAGTTATTGAGATTATGCAATCCCACATTGACTGCACCCCAACCTCCAGAAGATAATCCACCCATTGCCCAAAAATCTGGATTAGGTAGTGTACGGTAGCGGCTTTGTACGACTTTCACTAATTCATCCCCAATCGCCGTGGAAACTTGACCGTTAGGACCATCTATATATTGGGGGTCCCAATAGCGACTAGAACCACGTTTATCATTACCATCTGGGGTGATGACAATACTGGGTGGCAACTTGCCTGCTGCATAAAGTTTTTGTAGAGTTATTAATGCTCCTCCCTTTTTTACAAACCAATCGTTGGGATTTCCGTGTCCACCGTGGAGAAGAAAGATTACCGGATAGCGTTGATTTAAGCTTTCTTCATATCCAGGGGGTAAAGAAACGCCGTAAGTGCGACTTCCACCCATTAGTTGGCTATCGTAGGTTTCTGTTTTGTAAGTTAGGGGGATTTCTAAGACGCTAGCACTTGGTTGTGGAGGTAGAAGTAGTGGCTGTGGCTGTGCTTTTACACCTTGTGGGTAATTACAGCCAAATAAAGTTAGCACCGAAACTAGCAGCAGAATTTGAGGTATTTTGTAGTTCACAGCTTTAAGATTAAGAATAAATTTTGTTATTAGTTGCTAGTTAGTGGTTAATTGTCAAATAGTAGGGGCGCTCTTTACCCCGCCTAACCCCTCTCTTTGGAGGGAGATACTCCTTGCAATCAAAAGTTTAGATAAATGATGTGTCAATTTTGTGTCAACTGGATGGAAAGTTTGCGACTGTTAGCCGTTAGTTAATATTCCTTCACACCAAGAGGCGGGGTAACTCCGTCTTTCCTATGCTGAAAAAACTTCGATTCAACTTTAGTTCACTTTTTGGCTTGCTGCTGCTGCTGCTTTCGCTGTGGGCGATGAAGAGCGAATTGCACGAGTATAATTACTATGATGTTCTCCACTCTTTAACAGCAATTCCCAAACAACGTTTAAGTTGGGCGATTTGCTTGAGTGCCTTGGGCTATCTAGTAATAATCTGCTACGATACCTTGGGTTTTCACTATATTGGTCGTAGTCTTGCCTGGAAAAAGATTGCTTTTACTAACTTTATTAGTTCTGTTTTCAGCAATACCATCGGCTTTGCCTTAGTGACTGGTAGTGCTATCCGTTATCGTTTCTACT
Source organism: uncultured bacterium (assembly GCA_964245695.1). Taxonomy (GTDB): domain Bacteria; phylum Cyanobacteriota; class Cyanobacteriia; order Cyanobacteriales; family Nostocaceae; genus Hassallia. The sequence goes on from CAXTNZ010000335.1 coordinate 4,519, forward strand.
CAAGTTGGGGAGTTTCCCCACTCTCCATTGCTCAAATAATTGCTTTTGAAAATTTTACTTTTTGGCTGGGAATGTTTGCCGTGGCTGGGGTAATGTTCCTCGCCAACCCCCTAACAATTCCTACCCAACTACATTTGCCTTTTGCAACCGCGCGTCCCATCGGCGTGATTTTCTTGCTATTGGTTGCCGCCTATTTGTTAGGAAGTATTCTTATTAAACAACCTTTAGTGATTCGTGGGCAAGAGTTTCGATTTCCTTCTTTGAAGATATCTCTGGCGCAGATAGCAGTTTCCAGCTTTGACTGGATTTTAGCAGCGGCGGTTCTTTATCCCCTGCTACCCGCGAATACGCCTTTGTCCTTTTTAGATTTTTTGGGAATCTACTTGCTGGCGATGTTCGCCGGTATTGTCAGTAACGTCCCTGGTGGGTTAGGAGTCTTTGAAACTGTAATTTTGCTAATTCTCGCCCCTAAAGTTTCGGCAGCGGCGGTTTTGGGTTCATTGCTAGCATATCGGGGCGTTTATTACTTCTTACCTTTGCTAGTAGCCGCAGGATTACTGGGGCTGTATGAACTTAAATACGGTAGAAAAAAAATCATCAACAAAATGTGAAGTTTAGCTTTTGTGTGTCAGCTGATTCTGATAATTTAGTTACATTGATTAATTTACAATGCCTTCAAAGCTTCCCGATAGGTTGCAGGCGTTGATGAAAGCAGTCAGAAATTATTTTAATTATTTTATTTAAAGTTATGGCGCTGATAGTTCAGAAATACGGTGGCAGTTCGGTCGGTTCAGTAGAACGTATTCAAGCTGTGGCACAGCGCGTCTACAAAACTGTTAAAGCCGGAAATTCCGTCGTTGTGGTGGTTTCCGCAATGGGTAAAACCACCGATGGACTTGTCAAACTAGCGCACGAAATCTCGAAAAATCCTAACCGTCGGGAAATGGATATGCTGCTTTCGACTGGTGAGCAAGTATCCATCGCCGTGGTTAGTATGGCATTGGACGAACTCGGACAGCCTGCAATTTCTCTCACCGGCGCTCAGGTGGGAATTGTTACCGAGGCTCAACACACCCGCGCCCGGATTTTGGATATCAAAACCGATCGCATAGAACGCCATTTAAACGAAGGCAAAGTAGTTGTCGTGGCAGGATTTCAAGGCATATCTAGCCTAGAATCATGGGAAATTACTACTTTGGGGCGTGGCGGTTCCGACACTTCAGCAGTAGCTCTGGCGGCGGCATTACGAGCTGATTTTTGTGAAATTTATACAGATGTGCCGGGGATTTTAACTACAGACCCGCGTCTCGTTCCTGAGGCACAGTTGATGAAGGAAATCACCAGTGATGAAATGCTGGAACTCGCCAGCTTGGGGGCAAAAGTGCTGCATCCCCGTGCTGTGGAAATTGCCCGGAATTACGGCGTGCCCCTCGTGGTACGCTCAAGCTGGACAGATGAACCAGGTACTTGGGTAACTTCCGCAAAACCACAAGGGCGATCGCTCGTTAACTTAGAAATAGCGCGTCCGGTAGATGATGTTGAATTTGATACAGAGCAAGCGAAGGTAGCTTTGTTGCGAGTACCAGATAAACCAGGCGTGGCAGCACGGTTATTTGGGGAAATTGCTCGTCAAAATGTGGATGTTGACTTAATTATTCAATCAATACATGAAGGTAATAGTAATGACATTGCCTTTACAGTGACAACACCAATATTAAAGCGTGCCGAAGCAGTAGCAGCAGCGATCGCCCCAGCATTGCGAAGTCAAAAAAACGCTGAATCTAATGAAGCCGAAGTCATGGTACAGCAGCAAATTGCCAAAATCAGTATTTCCGGTGCGGGAATGATTGGGCGTCCAGGCGTTGCGGCTCAGATGTTCATCACCCTCGCGGAAGCAGGTGTGAATATCCAGATGATTTCCACCAGCGAAGTGAAAGTCAGTTGCGTAGTTGATGCTGCCGAATGCGATCGCGCCGTAGCCGCACTTCGGGAAACCTTTGAGATAGAAGGATTAGAGGGGGAAGTAG
>CAXTNZ010000336.1:0-6543 GCA_964245695.1 uncultured bacterium
GATGGGGAGAGTGGGGGGACAACCAGCAAGTTAAAACGCACTTTGCTGGAAATAAAAAATTATTGTACAAGAGCGTTGTACGTCTCGACACAAATCTTTCTATCTTCTCCCCCGTTAATAAGGTCAGTGCAGAATAAAGGTATTTGGTGGCGTTGCAGATGTTTATCACGATCGTCGTAATACCCCTCCCTCAACGCTTCGTAGGGAGGGGATGAAAGACGGTTAAAAATGAAACGCCCTTTGACCAATATTGAGCGCAAGCGAAATTAGGGAGTCCTGCTGTTGAATTTTTAACAATCTTAGGGATTAACAATTTCCCTAAGACATAGTACAATACCTTCTAGGTCGATGGGTAAAGTAATGATTGTTTTTGAATTTAAAGCCAAAGGTACGCAACGCCAATATCAGCAGATAAATGAAGCTATACGAGTGACTCAGTTCATTCGTAACAAATGCCTGCGCTACTGGATGGACAATCAAAACGTTAAGCCCTACGATTTAAACAAATACTGCGCTGTGTTAGCTAAAAAATTTGACTTTGCTGATAAGTTAAATTCAATGGCAAGACAAGCAGCAGCAGAAAGAACAGCTTTTGCAGTTAAAAGATTTTTTGATAACTGCAAGGCTAAAAAAGCGGGTAAGAAGGGATATCCAAAGTTTCAGAAAAATAACCGTTCGGTTGAATATAAATCTAGCGGATGGAAACTTTCAGATGACCGCAAACATATCACATTTACGGATAAATGTGATATTGGTCAACTAAAATTAGTTGGTACTTGGGATTTACATTTTTACCAACTAAAACAAATCAAGCGAGTCAGAATAGTTAGGCGTTCAGATGGACACTACGTTCAATTTTGTGTAGACGCAGAACGTAATATTGATTCTCTGCCAACAGGTAAAACTATTGGCTTGGACGTTGGCTTAAATCACTTCTACACTGATTCCATTGGAAGTACTGTAGATAATCCAAGATATCTACGCAAATCAGAGAAGTCTTTGAAACGACTACAAAAACAAGTTAGTCGCCAGAAAAAAGGTTCAAATAATCGCAAAAAGGCTATTAACCGTTTAGGCAGAAAACACTTAAAGGTATCGCGTCAGCGCAAGGACTTCGCTGTGAAAACAGCGTTGTGCGCGGTCAAGTCTAACGACTTGTTGGCGTTTGAGTCATTGCAAGTGAAAAACATGGTTAAAAATAGCCGTTTAGCTAAGTCAATTAGTGACGTTAGTTGGTCGTTGTTCACTCAATGGTTAGAGTATCTTGGCAAGGTGTATGGTCGGGTTGTTGTGCCAGTAGCGCCCCAATATACTTCTCAAAATTGTTCTAGCTGTGGTGAAATTGTTAAAAAGTCATTGTCTGTACGTACCCATGTTTGTAAATGTGGATGCGTTTTAGATCGTGACCACAACGCAGCAATCAACATATTAGCCAAGGCACTAAAACAAACTGGCTACGATTTAAATACGGTGGGGCGCACCGAAATTCACGCTTACGGAGAGATGACCCTCTACCCAGATTTGGCAACAAGCTTGGGCAAGGTTGCTCACTGATGTAAGAATCCCCACCCGATAACGTTGTAGGGTGGGGAGCGTCAAGACGTATATGTATGCAAGCCAAAAAAATATGATATGTAGTGTTTTCAGAAAACAACTTTGAGCAGCTATTTCCTATTCAAAGTCAGGATGTTTAATCATGCTTTGGTTATCACAACTGCAAAAACATCGAGCGATCGCCGTGATTCGCGCTCCAGAATTTGAACTGGGACGTAAAATGGCTTTGGCGATCGCTTCTGGAGGAATGCGGTTAATCGAAATCACCTGGAATAGCGATCGCGCTGCGGAATTAATCGCCCAACTGCGCTTAGAATTACCAGAATGCATCATTGGCACTGGTACGCTGTTAAATCTTAATCATATGGAAATGGCGATCGCATCTGGAGCGCAATTTCTGTTTACACCCCATGTTGACTCAGCTATGATTCAAGCCGCAGTCGCGAAAAACATACCGATTATACCAGGGGCGTTGACTCCCACAGAAATCGTTAGTGCATATACACAAGGTGCAAGTTGTGTCAAGGTGTTTCCCGTTCAAGCGGTGGGAGGAGCTAATTATATTAAAAGTTTACAAGGACCATTGGGACAAATTCCCTTGATTCCCACAGGTGGCGTTACTTTAGATAATGCTGAGGAATTTATAGCAGCTGGAGCTGTAGCAGTTGGTTTGAGTAGTGAATTATTTCCCAAAAAGCTGGTAAATAGTGGAGATTGGGAGGCGATCGCTCAACTCGCAAAAACTCTGATGCAAAAATGTAGTAAGCGCTTCAGTCCTTAATTTAAGCGTTAAAACGCTTACTACACCCACCCACCGCACGACTGTCGGCAGGTAGACGAACAATTGTGTCTCATCATCTAAAATGACTACAGATGTCTTCCGGGTTTAACAATATTATCCGTGAAGCGTCCTGAATCATAAACAGAATCTCGTGTCAATCTATCTGCTTTGATGAAAATGACTGAGCAAAATGATGCTAACTTGCCATCAGCTGATTCTCAGCAGTCGAGTGAATCGATTGATGATGTGAAAACTTCGGGCAATGATTCCAGTAAAAACCGCATTGCGGGTGTCTGGAATAATGCAAGCAGCCGCATGATGCAATTTTTGCCTGTAGAGCAAGTAGCACAAAGGCTTGTCAAACAGTTGAGCGTCAGCGAAGCTCAAGTTGCAGAGATTTTGCAGACAGTTCGCGCCGAACTACCAACTACTGAAGCGCTGCTAATTGGTAAACCGCAAGCTGGAAAAAGTTCGATTGTGCGGGGACTGACGGGAGTTTCTGCCGAGATTGTCGGTCAAGGATATCGTCCGCATACGCAACATACTGAACGTTACGCTTATCCTTCAAATGACCTGCCTTTACTGATTTTCACGGATACGGTGGGATTGGGAGATGTGTATCAAGAGCAAAAGGCAATCATTCAGGAACTGATTGGCGATTTGCAAAAAGAAAGTCGCGGTGCGAGAATTTTGATTCTCACGGTGAAAATCAACGACTTTGCTGTTGACTCGCTACGACAAATTGCTAAAGAATTACGTCAGAAATATCCAGATATTCCCTGTTTGCTAGCGGTTACTTGCTTGCATGAAGTTTATCCTCCCGCTACGGTCGATCATCCGGCTTATCCACCAGACTATCTGGAAGTCAAGCGAGCATTCGCGGCAATTGAGAAAGCTTTTGCGGGAGTGTGCGATCGCTCTATCATGATTGATTTTACTTTAGAAGAGGACGGCTACACACCAGTTTTTTATGGTTTAGAGGCGTTGAGAGATACTTTAGCAGATTTACTTCCCGAAGCCGAATCGCAAGCAATTTATCAGTTATTGGATCGGCAAGCTGGTGAGCAAATAGGCAACCTCTACCGCGATGTGGGACGCCGTTACATGTTAGCATTTGCAATCATGGCAGCTACAGTGTCAGCAGTGCCATTACCATTGGCGACAATGCCAGTATTAACAGCATTGCAAGTATCGATGGTAGGGTTGTTAGGTAAATTGTATGGGCAAACGCTGACACCATCGCAAGCGGGGGGTTTAGTGAGTGCGATCGCAGGTGGTTTTCTGGCAAAGGCGATCGCCCGCGAATTAATCAAATTTATACCAGGTTTTGGCAGCGTAATTGCCGCATCTTGGGCTGCGGCTTATACTTGGTCGTTGGGTGAAGGTGCTTGTGTTTACTTCGGTGATTTGATGGGGGGCAAAAAACCCGATCCGAAGAAGATTCAGTCAGTGATGCAAGTTGCTTTTGAAAGTGCAAAAGAACGGTTTAAGGGAATTAAAAAGTAAGGCGTTGCTGATTGAAACTATGAATTAGCCTCACGCACTCGTCGCACTCGTAGCAAAGAAACGTTGCTTAGTCATATCGAAAAAAGTAAATTCATACTCTGATTCAGCAACGCCAAAAAGTAATAACACTGCCTTGTTCTATTCGACGCTTAAACAGCACATCGGTTTGACTAAAATGAGGATTTTTCAGTTAGGCTTAAATTGATGCTGTTATTGACATCAATTTAAACATCAAGATAATTATGAAAAATCAGATCCGCACGACAATAACTTTACCAGCGGAACTTTTAGCCGCGACTGACGAAGCAGTTAGCCAAGGAAAAGTTAAGAGTCGCAATGAGTTTGTAGCACAAGCACTTCTACACGAACTGGAAGCACTCAAACGCGCAGAAATTGATGCAGCACTGGTGGAAATGGCACAAGATCCAGAGTATCAAGCTCAAGTGTTAAAAATGGAGGCTGAGTTTGCTGTAGCCAGTTGGGAAGCGTTGCAATTGGGAGAATCCCCAACATGAGGAGGGGAGAAGTTTATGATGCTCGACTTGAACCTGTTGAAGGTTCTGAACAAGGTGGAACTCGTCCTGTGATTATAGTAAGCCGAGATGCGATCGCTACTTATAGTCCTGTAGTTTTGGCTGTTCCCTGCACTACTTATAAAGCTGGTAAACGAGTTTATCCCACTCAGGTATTAATTCAAACTCCAGACGGTGGCTTAACCAACGATTCTATCGCTATGGCAGATCAGGTGCGGGTATTATCCAAAACTCGCTTTTCGCATTTACGAGGAATGCTTAGTGATGAAACAATGATTTTATTGAATGAAGCTTTGTTAATTGCGTTGGATTTGCCAGGTCAAGTTTGAATAACCAAGCTTAATCGCTCTGTCGATGATAAAAAGTGAGTTATTTATGTAAATTGACGGAAATTTTATGTAATATAGGTCGCAAGGTTGAAGAAGTAGCTATTAAGACGATGTTGCAGTTTCGATTGAGCGATTAATCGGGAATTAGGCAAAGCGATCGCAGGAAAGAAAATTTAAACACATCAAGCAATGAAAATACTTACGAGAAGAATCTCTCATAATCATCATGGCTACCAATCCAAAACCATGTAATTGTGTCAACCTCCAAAATCCCGACTGCGCGATAGCTGCGTGTTATCCTGACAGACCAAATATCTTCCTCGTCATTAACACACTTGAAATGCAAAGACGGGTGAAAGGGGTTTTCTTTCCATAAATGATAAGCTTTTATTGCACTTTTTTTGATATTTTTGTCAAGAGACTGATATGCTTCCCAAAAAGAAGGAAGCGTTGCTGACTTCATAACTGGTCATAATCCATCGGTTTAGCGCGTCCTTCCGCAATCTCTTGTTTAGCACGTTGGGCAGCTGCAACAAGTTTATGTTTTTTCTTGAATGATTCATTCCACTGAAGTTCGTCTCGTAAATCTTCAAGGTATTCTCTGAGATGTTCCACAACTTGGTCTTGTGCGTCTTCAGATAAAGACTCCATCATCTTAATCACAGTGGTAATTGCTGGGGATGACATAACAGAACTTTCCCTAAGAACTTGACCAATTTCTTACTTATTAAACTTTAGCATTGATATGATATAGCAAATCATGCCAAGCGCTGCAAGTGCTTTAGAGTAGTAATTTTAGAAGGCAATAATTTTAAGTATCGGGTTCAGCCAGATTTGATATTATAGCCTTATATGGTAATTTTTCATCCGCTTTCAGATTTCATCGACAACTATACAGTTAGCAACTCATCTCCTAGCTATTATTATCAAGGGCGTTGTCCTGAAGGTGGCGTTCTGAAACTACCCCGCACTTCATTAGCAGAGGCGATCGCTCATAATTTAATGCAACATCTCGCCAAAGATGACCGTTATTCTCCTGAGGGGAAAATGTATGGAATATTGCTCGTAGAAGTACCTACTGGCGAACAACGAGTAATAAAAGCCTTCTCCGGTCTTCTCAATGGTAACAGCATAGCTGAGGGCTGGGTTCCGCCAATTCCCGGACGAGATGAAGTAGCATTAGACGAGGCTCGCACATTGGCGCAACTAGAAGCAATAAAGCAAGAAATTATAACTTTAAAGCAACTTCCCCAAAGGCAGCAATACGAAATGTGTAAAAGCGAGTTTGAGAAACAGTTGCAAAAAATGAGCGATCGCCATCAAAATTATAAACAGCAACGACACGAAAAACGTCAGATAATCTGCGAAACTCTGGCTGGACAAGCTTTGATAGTTGCCCTTGAACAACTCGACGAAGAAAGTCGTCAGCAGAAAATTGAGCGACGACATTTTAAACGTTTACGAGATGAAACATTGCAACCGCTTCAGCAGATAATTGAAACCGCAGATATACAGATTCGCGAACTGAAACAACAGCGCAAACAACTTTCCCGGCAACTTCAAACGCAGATGCACGCAGCTTCCACCCTAGTGAATTTTCTAGGGCAATCGCAATCTTTGCAGCAATTAATACCAACAGGTTTACCGACTGGAACGGGAGATTGTTGTGCCCCAAAGCTGTTGCACTACGCGGCAACGCATAACCTCAAACCTATAGCAATGGCTGAGTTTTGGTGGGGTGCATCCTCGGTGAATCAAGATAAAATCCAAGGACAATTTTACGGTGCTTGTGTGGAACGCTGTCAGCCATTGATGGGGTTTCTGCTGTCAGGATTAAGAC
>CAXTNZ010000337.1:0-6507 GCA_964245695.1 uncultured bacterium
TTCTAAGGCTCAGCCCCATTTTATGGGCATCATGCGGAAATTGGCTGTCCAATAGTATGCACTTTGATTAAACTGGTTGTGCCTGATTTACCAACAGGTACGCCGGAGGTAATCACAACTTTATCGCCGTTGTTTGCCAAATTCATGTCTACAACGCTTTTCACCACATTTGTAAACATCTCTTCCGCATTGTGGACTGGCGGAATCAAGCAAGGAATCACACCCCAAGAAAGTGCAAGCTGACGGTAAGTGGTTTCTTCTGGTGTGAGAGCAATTATCGGCGTTGTCGGACGGTATTTAGAGACTAATTGCGCGGTACTTCCTGAAGAAGTGTTGCAGAGAATTGCTCTAGCACCTGTTTCATAAGCGACGCGACAAACCGATTCGGCGACAGATTCGGTGACGCTGAGACTACCCCTAGCGTGAGACCAAGAATGTCTAGCCCCTTCTTTGAGAGATTGTTCTGTTCGCACGGCGATATTGTGCATCATTTGGACTGCGGCGATGGGATATTGTCCCACAGCAGTTTCCCCGGAAAGCATGACGGCATCCGTACCATCCAAAATCGAGTTAGCAACATCGGTTGCTTCCGCGCGGGTGGGATCGGGAGCGCTAATCATCGACTCTAGCATTTGCGTGGCAGTAATTACAGGCTTGCCGGCTTGATTGCAGCGGCGTGTAATATCTTTTTGAATTAGGGGGACTTCATAAATGGGCATTTCCACCCCTAAATCGCCACGGGCTATCATAATGGCGTCGGCAATCTCTATAATGCGATCTAAATCTTCTACTGCTTCTCGTCTTTCGATTTTGGCGATGAGGCGAATATTAGCACCTGCGGCTTCAATCATCCGCTGGGCAGGTTCTAAATCTTGTGGCGATCGCACAAAGGAAACTGCTACCCAATCTACACCCAATTGAATGCCAAAGCGCAAATCCAGCAAGTCTTTTTCGGTGATGGAACTGACGGGTAAACGTGTTTCTGGCAGGTTTACGCCTTTGCGAGTAGAGATGACTCCACCAATTTTCACCAGCGCTCGAATTTTATCCGCATCGCGATCGCTGACAATCAACTTGACGCGACCATCATTAATTAAAATTGGTTCACCAGGTCGCACCATTGCAAATAAAGTCGGTAGTGGTAAAGGTAATTCCTCGATACTACTACCTTCCTCTTGCTGCACAAAAGTGACTTCTTGTCCAGCTTCCACAGTTAATCCTTCTGGTGGCAAAACGCCTAAGCGAATCTTCGGACCACACAAGTCTTGCATGATAGCGATCGGCTTTGAAGAGTCAGCGCTAATCTTCCTGATATGATGAAGCGTTTGGGCATGAAATTCATAAGCACCGTGGGAGAAGTTCAAACGTGCCACATTCATTCCTGCATCTACTAACGCTTGCAACCTTTCCGGTGCAGATGTAGCAGGTCCAACAGTACAAATAATTTTGGTTCGACGCATAAACAGTAGGGGAGTTGGGTTGAGGAAAGCCGTTGCTATACACTAGACTTCTTGCATTCCCCAAAAAATGAGTAATTAACCGCAGATAAACGCGGATAAACGCAGATAGTTATCGGTGTTTATCAGTGTTTATCTGTGGTTGAATCTCTTCCAAATCAAATAAATGCAAGAGTTCTAATGCAGAAAACGATAGTGTTATGCGCCCTGGATGTTGTGTTTTTAAGATTACGCAGTCCCCTAGTAACACTACAGCTTCAACGCAAAAGTCAAAAGTCATTGGTTAATGTTTTTGACCAATGACTAATGACCAATCAAGCTACACCGACAGCTACACGTTCTAACAGTCCTTCTTTCTGTGCCATCGACAACATCAAGTCAATTACACGATTCGAGTAGCCCCACTCGTTGTCGTACCAGGCGACAACCTTAAAGAAGTTGGAATTCAGTTCAATACCAGCACCAGCGTCAAAGATACTGGAGCGGCGATCGCCTTGAAAATCTGTGGAAACTACTTCGTCATCAGTGTAGCCTAAAATACCTGCCATTTCTCCTTCAGAAGCAGCCTTCATCGCCGCGCAAATTTCTTTGTAGCTGGTGGCTTTGGCAGTCTTAAAGGTCAAATCAACCACGGAGACATCCGGGGTAGGCACGCGGAGTGCCATACCAGTCAACTTGCCCTTCAACTCCGGTAAAACCAAAGCTACAGCTTTAGCGGCTCCTGTGGAAGAGGGAATGATATTCTGTGCTGCACCTCGACCACCCCGCCAATCCTTCTTACTAGGACCGTCTACCGTCGGCTGAGTGGCAGTCATGGCGTGAACTGTGGTCATCAAACCTTCAGTCAAGCCAAAGTTGTCATTTATCACCTTGGCGATGGGGGCAAGACAATTTGTGGTACAGCTAGCATTAGAAACGATCGCATCTTTTGCTGGGTCAAATATGTTATGATTAACACCAACCAGTAATGTACTAACCTTATCTGGCTCTTTCGTGGGAGCGGAAATGATAACACGCTTTGCACCCGCCTTTAAATGGTTTCCCGCCCCTTCCGAATCAGTGAAAAGTCCGGTAGATTCAACGACGTAATCTGCACTTAATTTACCCCAAGGCAATTCTGCCGGATTCCGCATCGACACGCAAGGAATGAAGTGTCCATCGACAACGATACCATCATCCTTTGCCTCAATTTTGCCCTGATAAGTTCCGTGGGTGGAGTCGTATTTTAAGAGATAAGCCAAGTTATCTGGTGGTACTAGGTCATTAATTCCCACAAACTCGATATTGGGGTTATTCATACCAGCACGAAACACCAGCCGTCCGATCCGACCAAATCCATTGATGCCAACTTTCAGCTTAGTCAAGATTAAACCTCCTATGAAGTGAAGTTGTTAAAAGCAATTACTTTTTACTCTTCACTTTTTGATCCTGACAGTCTCAATGGGTTATGGCATATTTACTTGGCATCTTTTAAGGTTTTGGTTAGAAGTTAGGAGTTATGAATTTTGATATCATAACTCTTAACTTTTTTCACTTTTCTGAGTGCGGACACTAAGTTGTGGTAAGATAATTAACTTCCTTCATGACCTACATCAGTGTTTTGACCTGAGTCCTGCCACTTCCAGTGGAGAATTTCCGGCATATCCTCGCCGTACTGGGTGATATAGTGCTTGTGTTCAATCAACTTGTCATGCAGCATCTGTTTGACGTAAGCTGCTTTATAACCAAGCTGCGGCACTCGGTCAATCACATCATCCGCCAAACTAAAGCGGTCTAACTCGTTTAAGACGACCATATCGAAAGGGGTGGTGGTGGTTCCCTCCTCTTTATAGCCCCGCACATGCAAGTTATTATGATTTTTGCGGCGATAGGTGAGGCGATGAATCAACCAAGGATAGCCATGAAAGGCGAAAATAACAGGCTTGTCGGTGGTAAAGAGACTGTCGAAGTCTTTATCACTCAACCCGTGCGGATGCTCGCTTTGTGGTTGTAGTGTCATTAAATCTACCACATTCACCACGCGCACTTTCAAGTCAGGGAAGTGCTGACGCAGAATCTCAACCGCTGCTAAAGTTTCCAGCGTCGGCACATCCCCTGCACAAGCCATTACCACATCTGGTTCAAAGCCTTTGTCATTGCTTGCCCATTCCCAAATGCCGATGCCTTTGGTACAATGCTTAATTGCAGCGTCCATGTCAAGGTACTGCAATGCAGGTTGCTTGCCGGCGACGATGACGTTGACATAGTGGCGGCTTCGCAAACAGTGGTCGGTTACTGACAGCAGTGTATTCGCATCGGGGGGCAAATACACCCGAATCACTTCAGATTTTTTGTTGATTACATGGTCGATAAAACCGGGGTCTTGGTGAGAGAAGCCGTTGTGGTCTTGCCGCCAAACGTGGGAAGTTAGTAGGTAGTTGAGAGAAGCGATCGGTCTACGCCAAGGTATGTGACGGGTGGTTTTCAGCCACTTGGCGTGCTGGTTGAACATCGAGTCAACTATGTGGATGAAGGCTTCATAGCAGGAGAAGAATCCGTGACGACCTGTGAGGAGGTAGCCTTCTAACCAACCTTGACAAGTATGTTCGCTCAAGATTTCCATCACCCGTCCTTCCGGAGAAAGCTTTTCGTCCTCCGGAAGTATTTGGGTGTCCCAAGTTCTTTCTGTAACTTCAAACACAGCATCCAGGCGATTTGATTGGGTTTCATCTGGACCAACGATGCGAAAGTTGCGGCTTTGGGAGTTGAGTTTCATCACATCCCGCAGGAATTTACCCATCACCTTGGTAGCTTCGGCAACAACCGAACCAGGTAGGGGAACATCAACAGCATAGTCCTGGAAGTTGGGCATTTTCAGGTCGCGTAGCAAGATACCGCCGTTGGCGTGGGGGTTATCTCCCATGCGCCGTTGACCTTTGGGTGCGAGTTCTGCTAATTCTGGAATCAGTTTGCCGTTGCTGTCGAAGAGTTCTTCGGGTTTGTAACTCTTCAACCAGTCTTCCAAGAGTTTAAGATGTTCTTGATTGCCAGCCAAAGCCCCAAAGGGAACTTGATGCGATCGCCAAAAATCCTCTGTCTTTTTCCCGTCAACGTCTTTTGGTCCAGTCCAACCTTTGGGGGTTCTGAGGATAATCATGGGCCATTGTGGACGCTGCGTAAAGCCATTATTACGGGCATCTTCTTGAATTTCTTTGATTTCCCGAATTACAGTATCCAGAGTTGCCGCCATCAATTGGTGTACAATTGCCGGGTCAGAACCTTCGACAAAATACGGTTTGTAGCCATAGCCGACAAATAAGCTTTCTAACTCCTCATGGCTGATCCGTGCCAGCACCGTCGGGTTGGCAATCTTGTAACCGTTAAGGTGTAAAATTGGCAGTACCGCGCCATCATGCACCGGGTTGAGAAACTTGTTCGAGTGCCAACTAGTTGCTAAAGGTCCAGTTTCCGCTTCGCCATCGCCGACAACACAAGCCACAATTAGGTCAGGGTTGTCGAAAGCAGCACCGTAAGCGTGAGATACAGAATAGCCAAGTTCACCACCTTCGTGGATCGAACCGGGAGTTTCTGGTGCAACGTGGCTGGGAATACCGCCAGGGAAAGAGAACTGTTTGAAGAGTTTCTTTATCCCCTCCGCATCTTCGGAAATGTTGGGGTAGTATTCGCTGTAAGTGCCTTCTAGATAAGTGTTGGCGACTAGTCCAGGACCACCGTGACCAGGACCTGCAATGTAGATCGTGTTCAGGTCATACTTTTTGATGACTCGATTCAGGTGAACGTAGATAAAGTTAAGACCTGGAGTTGTCCCCCAGTGACCAAGAAGTCTGGGTTTGACATCTTCCAGCTTCAGCGGTTCTTTGAGTAGTGGATTGTTGAGTAGATAAATTTGCCCAACTGAAAGATAATTAGCTGCACGCCAATAAGCGTTCATTTTACGCAGTTCTTCATCTGTTAAAGGCTTTGTTTGGGTCGGGGTTGCTAATGTCATACCGAACTTTATTCCGATAGGATTTTATCGAACTTACCAAAATGTAAGTTTAGTTGTATTTAAGTTCTCGGTCATCTTACCTATGACAAGTCTTTCGATTAGTAACCTGGAAAAGTGGGAAGCAGTAGCCGTCACCACTCATTTATTTACTCCAAGTTAAAACAAATCTGAATAATTGTGGTTGATAAGCTCTATGAAAGGTTCCCAAACCAGCTATCTACCAGGGTAATATTTATCAAATATTTTATCTCAATACTCAATTAAAAATTATTTATTAATAAAGCAGCAAACCTTGATTATTCCTATTTTAAAATCTTTCTTTTGGCAGAGGTTCATTCTGATAATGGCAAGTAAATCGCCTAAAAAGGTTAAGAATTAATTAAAAATTAAAAATAAAAAGGTTAAATATATAGCGTTTTTATTCAAGATAGAATATTCAAATTCTCTTCTTTCCTTTGCGTCCTTTGTAGTCCGTTAGAAAGCATCCAGCGCGAAGCTAAGTAGCATCGCGCACGTGTAGTGAGTACCTAATCATTAATTTCCAACAAACCAGGCGGAGGTGTAATTTCAATCCGACGAGATTCCAAGTCTACTACTGGCGCGATCGCTTTCACAAACGGAATTAAAACAGTCTTTTGTTTTTTATCATTTGACTGCTTTAATTTGACTTCCAGCAAATCATTACCAGCAGAGAACACATCAACCACCGTTCCAACGAGTTCGCCCCTATCCTGCATAAAGACTTCTAAACCAATCAAATCCACCACATGATATTCATCTTCTCCCAATTGGGGGCGATCGCTTTGAGGGACCAGCAACTTACAACCGCGCAATTCCTCCGCTAAGTTGCAATTGTCTACACCAGCTAATTTAATCACATACAAATTCTTGCCATTAATATAACGTCCCGCCAGTAATTCTATCGGTTGTGGTTCAGCTAAGCCTGGACGCAACAACCAGCGTTTTCCAGCCACCTCAAAACGTTCTGGGAAGTCCGACTCCGGATAAACCCGCACCTCCCCAGACAAACCTTGCGGGGCGACAATTTTACCAATTTCTAAC
>CAXTNZ010000338.1:0-6456 GCA_964245695.1 uncultured bacterium
CAATTCGTTTGCCATCAGGACTAAAACTGGCGCTGATGACTTGTGATTGATGCCCAGTCAGGGTGGCGATGAGTTTGCCATTTAAGTCCCACACTTTGGCGGTTTTGTCAAATGATGCTGTGACAATTCGTTTGCCATCAGGACTAAAACTGGCGCTGATGACTTGTGATTGATGCCCAGTCAGGGTGGCGATGAGTTTGCCATTTAAGTCCCACACTTTGGCGGTTTTGTCAAATGATGCTGTGACAATTCGTTTGCCATCAGGACTAAAACTGGCGCTGATGACTTGTGATTGATGCCCAGTCAGGGTGGCGATGAGTTTGCCATTTAAGTCCCACACTTTGGCGGTTTTGTCAAATGATGCTGTGACAATTCGTTTGCCATCAGGACTAAAACTGGCGCTGATGACTTGTGATTGATGCCCAGTCAGGGTGGCGATGAGTTTGCCATTTAAGTCCCAC
Source organism: uncultured bacterium (assembly GCA_964245695.1). GTDB lineage: Bacteria > Cyanobacteriota > Cyanobacteriia > Cyanobacteriales > Nostocaceae > Hassallia. Next base: position 462 of record CAXTNZ010000338.1, read on the forward strand.
ACTTTGGCGGTTTTGTCAAATGATGCTGTGACAATTCGTTTGCCATCAGGACTAAAACTGGCGCTGATGACTTGTGATTGATGCCCGGTGAGTTGATTTCGCTCTTGGATATTATCTAAAATCGTTCTTAAAGCTAAAAGTGGGCTAGCTGCGGGATATTCCTCCAAGGAACGATGATCCTTAACTAGCTTTTGCAAATCTTGTCCGGCTCGCATTGCCGATCGCAATGCTCCTATTTTGTCATAATCAAACTGCTGTAAAGCATTGTTGCCTTCTCGTTCTAATCTGGTTCCTTGTACTGCTTCTTGTTGTTTGTTAAAAGCAACTGTTGCCATTATCCCGGCAATTACTGCCCCCACCACAGATATAGTCAAAATCAAAGAACCAAGGCGAATCCGCTGATTAGCTTTTTGCGTCGCTGCTTGTAAAATCTGATTAGCTTGCTTTTGTGCTTCTATCGCTTCTCGCTTGTCTGATTCTTGGCTAGCTGCGAGAAACTGATAATCCTCAACACCCAAGCTTTTATCTCCTGCCCAAATCAAAGCATCCTGTAAAGCTGCACCCCGCAACAACCGTGATTCATCTTGACGATTTGTATCTATCCATGCTCTGAAAGCTTGAGAATAAGGACGCAGTTTGGCTAATTCTCTCTCAACCCAACTCAGGTTAAAAACCGATTCATAAATCAAGTTATAAACTTTTAACTTACTCTGCTGCTTAACCACCAACCCCGTCAACCGCAACTGCATTTGTTCGGGACTATCATTCGCCGCGACTTCACCCTGTTGTAAAATTTGCTGATAAAGTCCTAACAGCCTGCCTGCAACTTGATCGCTACTGAGAATCCGATCTCTAATCGTCTTTAAATGCTCCGGCTCATCCTGCGATTCCCAATTAGTAATAACATAAGTTTTAACCAACTCATCAACTTTAGACTCATCTTCAGTTTCCAGTCCCCAACCCTTAGTCTTGATTAACTTACAAAGTCTTTGAGTGAGAAACGGTTGTCCACCAGTCCAAGCCAAAATCTCTTGCAATACTCTTTGCGGATTACTAACCTTCCCCACAAATCCCAAAGCTAACGCTTGGGCTTCATTTAACTCAAACCCCGTGAGAGCGATCGCACGACCTATATTAAATGGTGTGCGCTTTTTATCTTTAATCAAATCCGAGGGAGTTGCTACCCCAAACAGTGTAAAAGTTATCCGCTGATACTCTGGATGATCGGCACGCTGGTTATAGCAACTGCGGATTAAAGCAAAAAAATCGTCAACCGAAGGCAAATTCAAGCTGAGAATGCTATCGATTTCATCAATAAAAATCACAATGCTTTGAGAAATCGACGTTAGCAGCACATCCTCAATAAACTTGCCCAACCGCTGCACCGGCGAAAGTAAACCGTGACTTTCCCACCAGCTATCTAAATCAAAAGTTTCATACAAATACAGACTGCTAACAATACTATCAATCACCCCTGCATACCATTGCTCCGCAGTGATATCCCAACTACCGATCGCTGTAATATCAATAGCAGCACAAGCAACACCCTCAGCTTGCAACCGTTGCATAGTTCTTACCCGCAAGCTAGATTTACCCATTTGCCGCGAGTTCAGCACATAACAAAAATCCCCAGCCTTCAGCCCCGCATACAAATCTTCATCAGCCTGCCGCGTCACATAAGTGAGACAATCAGAAGGGAGACTTCCGCCAACTTGATATTCATAGCTTGGCTGAACGGTGGAACTCAATGGCTTAATTCTCTGCAAGATCCTCAGATTATACCGCTCGTCTCCAGCACAAAATCCTCTTCTTTGCGCCTCTGCGCCTTGGCGTGAGAAATAATCCTTAATTTTAAACGGAGAGGGGGGGATTTGAACCCCCGTTAGGTTTCCCTAAAACGCATTTCGAGTGCGTCACCATCAACCACTCGGACACCTCTCCACAAGACATATTAAGCCTATAATAATTACACTATCACAAACTTATAAATTTTTACAAGACTGAAGCTCTATTTTCCGTAGCTTGAATAAACGCCTCAAACTCACCTTTGGGAGTCCATTGAATTGCCCCATCTCGCCCAGTAAAAAACAGTTTCGTTTGGCTTTGACTTAACTCAGAGAAAATTTTCGGGTCAAGGTCGGCGTTAGGCGCGATCGCTATCTGTGGTTGCAGCGCCAAAACCAAATCTTTCAAAGACTCAGTAGCGCACCACAGCACTTGCGGGTGAGGCAAGGCTTTATTTTTGAGAACTTGACGTAGTTCGTCAGGCTTAAGATTACCCACCAACAACCAAGTTTGATTGTTTATTTGCATTTGTAAGACGGGTAATTGGTCGTTGATTAACTGCACGACTGTTGAACCAGTATTCACAGTTTGACCGAGTGACAAAGGTTGATAAACTCCCTTAGTTTTTGGTAGTTCCTTTTGAATAGCCTGACTTGCTAAGAGATTGTCTGGGGTAGCAGAATAATCATAAAAAACTTTAATTGGCAAACGCTCCAGCACCTCCAACCAACCATTGCTATCATCGCCTTGGAAATTGCTAGCGATCGCCCAATCAATTTGATTCACACCTTGCTGTTGCAAAAACGGTAAAATCGTGTATCGCCCTGTACCTTCATCTCCACTATTAATTAGCGTTACTCTTCCTTGGTCTTGAATTACTATAACTGGCTCTGTACCTGCTGCCAGCACCGTAATCCGAAATAAAGTGCTTGCAGAATGCCAAACGGGAATCAACACCAAACCTATTGCAATCACAGTCGCGAACCACCAACGCTGCTGCCACCAACGCATCAGCCAAACCAGTATAATTAATCCATAAATCCCTAGCATCTGCCAAATGGATATCGTCCCAACAGCAACAGAATTGCCTGGCAACTTGCTAAAAAACTCTACCAGCTTAATTAGCCAATCAGTAGGGTAATGCAATACTCCAGCCAAAGCGCTTCCGGCTTCAGGCAAAATTAACGCAGGTATCGCACTGATAATGCCACCGATACTAATAATAGAAATCAATGGAGTGCTAATGATATTTAGCAGTAAGCTGTAACTTGGCACAACCCCAAACGTGTGAAGTTGTACAGGTAAAGTCCAAATCGTCGCCGCTAGAGGAACAGCAATTAAAGATGCGATCGCCGGAGGTAACCAGTTCAAACGCCGAGTTAAAGGCGGTACTGTCACTATTAATCCCAGCGTTGCTAAAAAACTTAACTCAAAGCCTAAATCCCAAATCCAGAGAGGATTAAACAACAATAACAGCGTCGCCGCCAGCAGTAGTGATCCCAACTGTATGACTTTTCGTCTTAATGCCAAACCAATTAACGCTGCAAATCCCATAATTACGGCTCTTAACACCGCAGGCTGGAAACCGGTTAAACTCAAGAAAATAATTAAGGCAAACGAGCCAAGGATAAATTGCGTTACACGTCTGGTACGCCTTGTCAACCCCAGCACCACAGCCAATATTAGAGAAGTTTGAAATCCTGAAGCAGCCAAAGCATGAGCTAACCCTGCTTGCACAAACAAATCGCGAATCTCGTAGGGTAAATCAACAGCTTTGCTACCCAAAACCATAGCACTGACAAGCGGACCTTCGGGAATACCTAACCAACGAACTTGCGATCGCACAATTCGTTCATTAACTTGCCACCATCCCCATTTACGTTCCTCTTCTAAAATATTTACCTGCTTTCCAATCAAACCAGCAAAAGCCCCTTCCTGCTGCTTGAGAAACTTTTGAAAGTCGAAACTACCAGGATTTGACGCTGCTTTCGGTTTATACAAAACTCCAGTCACCGCGATTTGTTCACCTGGATACAACCCAGTAGCCTGAAGTAAAGGCACAGTCACATACAACTTCCCTGTCGCGCCTTTACTCATCCCCGCTGAGTTACTTTCCTTTTTTATCTCATCTAAAGCCGACACCTGTAACCAAAATTGTCCCCGCTGACTACGAGTTAAGCGAGGTATACTCGCAACCCCCCCGCGAACAATTACAAGTTGTTCTTGATTATTGTTATTTCCTGGTGGGACAAACTGACTAATGTCATTTTTTCCAGGTAGGGGTATACGCCATTGAAAATACAAGCTTGCAAACAACCCAACCACGCCAGCAACTAGCCATATTATTGGTCTGGGATTGATTTGCCCAGTTGGCGGTGCAGCGTTAGTTTTCGGTGAATGCTTTTCTGTTTTCTGAAGCGGTTTTGCTGGAGTTGTGCGGCGTCTTCTAAATATAACCGCTCCGACTACCCCCAAAATCAGCACCCAAACTCCACCGAAAGGAACTGCTGTAAACAGCAACCCTAGAATGTAGCCAAGACAAATAACTACACCACTAGCCTGAATCATTTTGCACTCATTACCCAACGATTAAAGTCGCGGCTACAGAACATTGTATTTAGCTTGCGTAGCCAAGTTTTGTTCGTATAGCCCCAGACTTTAGTCTGAGGGCATTTAGCACCTTTTGCAATAGCTGCATTACAAACTCATACCCAACTTTAACCCCAGTACAGCATGTACAAACAGTATACAAAGTGCAGTACTACCCACATAAGCGTGAACCGTGCGTAACCCAGCTTTATTTCCGCAAAAACCACTTAGAGAGATTGCACTATTAATTAATAAAAGCAACAGCACAACTGAACCTGTATAAAAATGAGGGCTTTCTAAAATCGGCTTATGCTGCATCACCAAAGACAACACCCCACCTATATAACCGAGTGCCATAAATAAAAACATCCACGGCGCTAGTTTACGATGATCGCTGCGACTTTTGATAGCCGCATCTTTATCTTCAACAACTCGTCCTCGCCAACCAGCCAATGCGACAAAACTACCCATGACAAAAACAACGATCGCCATCATCACCGGATGTCCCCAATGTACAATCGGTTCAGGGATTCCCAGAGAGCGAAACTCTGCGGCGATCGGTTCTAAAATTTCTGTTAGATTAACCATTTATGTGCCACACTCTTACTTTTATGTAGAGACGCAAATTTCGCGCCTCTACTTTTGACAAAGTAATATTAAGCCCATCACGAGCCTGTTGAACTTACCGCAGTCTTCAAAAGCGGAAAACCCAGTTTCTCCCGTTGTTCCACATAAAGCTGCGCTATCCTCCGCGCTAAATGCCGAATCCTTGCTATGTAGCGAGTTCGTTCCGTGACTGAAATCACGCCTCTTGCATCCAGCAAATTGAACGTGTGCGAACACTTCATAACATAATCTAGGCTGGGTAACACTAGTCCTCGCTCGGTTAATTGTTGAGCTTCCTGCTCATACATATTAAATAGTGTCAGCAGCATCTCCGGATTCGAGGCTTCAAAGTTGTAAGTACACTGCTCAATCTCTGCCTGGAGGTGAACATCGCCATAAGTAATATTGTCTGTCCAACGAATCTTGGTGAATGCCTCCACTTCTTGGAGGTACATCGTCAGTCGTTCCAAACCGTATGTAATTTCAATGGAAACAGGACGGCAATCAATTCCTCCACACTGCTGGAAGTAAGTAAACTGGGTAACTTCCATCCCGTCTAACCAAACTTCCCAGCCAGTACCCCACGCACCTACGGTCGCATCTTCCCAGTTGTCCTCCACAAACCTGATATCGTGGTCTTCCGGACGAATTCCCAACGCCCTCAACGAATCCAGATAAATTTCTTGGATATTATTTGGCGAAGGTTTAATTAGGACTTGGTACTGATAATAGTGTTGAAAGCGATTGGGATTTTCCCCATAACGTCCATCTGTAGGGCGACGACAGGGTTCCACATACGCAACAGCCCAAGGTTCTGGTCCCAACGCGCGTAAAAAAGTATGCGGGTTCTTTGTGCCTGCTCCCTTCTCAATGTCATATGGCTGGGCGATGAGACAACCGCGATCGCCCCAAAACTTATGCAATATCGCTATTACCGACTGAAAATTCACGCTCTACCCCTCCTTGATGGCACAATGCTTCAACCATTGTTGCCTAAACCCAGCATTGTGAGTAG
>CAXTNZ010000339.1:0-6427 GCA_964245695.1 uncultured bacterium
AGCTGCTAAACTACTTTTACCCAAACCACCCATGCCATGAATCAACACCCCTACCCCCCCTGTGTCCCCCCCTTGGTAAGGGGAGGATAGGAAGGTTTGACTCAGCACCCGCAAACAACTTTGCAATTGCCGACGACGACCAACAAAACTTTCCCGCGTCGGGACTTTCACCTTACCCGCAGCATCTAAAAACTGGGTAGAAACAGAAAGCGGTGGTGCTGGTTTCCGTCCAGATTTCCGCAAAGGTGTAACTAAAGAACTTGGTAAATTGCCTGCTGCATACAGCCGCAATAAATGCCAATCCCGCGCTTTGTTCTCAATTAATGCTTGGTAAGTACTAGCAAGAGCTTCGGTAATTTGCTTTCCGGCAGACAATTCCTGATACAATGCAGCAGCTGCGGCTGTAGCATCAGGATCTAAAACCTTTTGACCCCAACCCAAAACCGCTTTTGCACCCGATTTCAGCAACTCTTCAGCCATCGAAGGCACAGAACCGGAATTACCTGCTTGCCCAGTGCGACAACCAGAGAGGAATATTAGTTTAGGCAGTCGAAATTGTAATTCTTGGGCGATATCCCCAGCACTGGCATAGTAAGCTTCACCTGTTGCTGTTTCTGTAATGAAGCGGGGTTGCCCATCTTGTAGAGTAGCATGACCCGTCAGGTGTAAAACATCAAAATAATCTCTGTCGTAACCATCGACTAAATAACCCAACTCCGACAAACTGCCGCTTTCTTCCACCGTCAAAGCTAAAGGTTGCCGCTTTGTGGCTTCGAGAATCCGTGCTTCCTCTGCCTCAAAATCCAGCACAGGTTTGGCATCCAGAGGCGAAGTTGCCATAAACACAACTTGCAAAGCCCGGTTTTCTGCTTCCCCTTCAACTGTCAATTTTTTTACCGTGCTATCCGACACCCAGCGCACCGGGACAATAGCCGGGACACGCTGCACCAAAAAGCTAACCCCATCGTGCAGCACTTCCCAAGGCAGATGGTGTAGAGACGCGATTAATCGCGTCTCTACAGGCGTGCGGATCGCTAAAACAATCCCCTCCCGCTGATACTTATCTAGCAACAGTTGCAGCCAGCGATCGCTTCCATCCAACCAGTTATACAACCGCCGTCCAGTTACTGTATAATCCTCTGGTAAATCCGCAACATAATAATCTCTCTCAGCCAACTCAATCAAGTCGGCGATTTCTGTTAGAGGAAGCGATCGCGGCTGAGGCTTATTTGGATTATCAATAAAGTAACCTAGTTCTACGTAATTACCAGCAACTAACTTGAGGTCGAGGTGGAGCGTTTGCACATTCTTGCTCTACAACTTTGAGACTTCAGTATTTACCTCAAGTCTATCACCCCTAATTCCCAAGACGCATTTTCCTTGTAGAGACGCGATTCATCGCGTCTGAATTAATCGCGTCACTACGATTCTAAAATTTGGCGAATCTCTTCCAGGGTTGCATCTTCTAAAAGGAGTCGTCTGCCATTGCGTCCGACAATCAACACCTTTTCAATTCTTTTACCAGATTGTTTCTGTTTATACTCTTGATACCACTTGCGGATTTGTTCAGCAATGGCGATCGTTCCTCCAACAATACCAACGATACTAGCAACAGTTGTGACTACTGGCTCTCTTTCCTGTGCTTCTGAACTTACGGTATAGTTACCTGATATACCGGGAATTGCCAAAAGCGCTTCTGTTGCAGCGATCGCATCTTCACCCTCAATCGCCAACCGAATTTCTGCCATAGTTTACCTGCAAGCATATCTAATCCAGGCTTATTTTAAATAATACCACCAGAGCGCTCAGCGTTTATCGGTGGTTAATTATTGATTATTAGTAGCTGTAAAATCCCTCCATCTCCCTCATATCCCCAAATTCCCCTGTCGTTCGCACCGAAAACCTCGTTGCTGCCAATCTTGCAGATTCACTTCAGTAAGTCTGGTAACATTTGAACATTGTGGCTGAATAAATTGACTTAACCCCGCCCAAAACAAGCTGCGGGTTGCATCCGCTCCAGTTTTTAACCAAGACTCCTGATTACCAGGAATGCCTTTTTCCTGAACAATACCTGGCTCTACCCAAATACCATTAGCACCCAAGAGAATCTGTGCCATCCATTTGGCTCGTGGTAAGTGAGTTGGGGAAGTGATTAACATGACTTTATGCACTCCCCAACGGCGCAGAATTGGAATACTATAGTAAAAATTTTCAAAAGTGGAATCCGCGCACTTTTCTAACCAAACGTTTTGTACAGGCGCTACTGCTCGCTGAAAAATCAACCAAATACAGGGGTCTGGAGAACCATGAGAAATTAAAACAGGCGTTTGCGGCGATTGTTTTGCTTCTTGGGCAACATAAATTTCCCTAGTAATGCTGCCACCAAGCACAAAAAAGCCATCTACAGGCTGGGAAGATGCATAAAGTAACGTTATAGTGGTAAAAATCAGCCAACTACCAAGGACAAGGCAAAAACCAAAAGCTAATTTTTGTATCAATTGCCATATTTTGCGAAATTGTAGTTTGTCCCGAACTGATATTTTTTTTGTAGAATTACGTCTCATGGCATACGTAAAAAAAGCCGACTTGGATAGTGTCCGGTAGACATACAATTGAAGGTAGCTAAGTGTTATCTTATTAAAAGTAATTGAGGGTGAGAGGAGGACACTAATAAAAGTGTCAAAAAACCAAGTAAACCTTCCGGAAAAAGGTTAAAAAGAAAAGGATAAGTGTTAAAAAGTAACGCAGAATATCAAGGGCAAAATCATGAAACGAGTATAGCTTAAATTAAGGGCAAAAACTTATAAATTCTGGAAAGCCAGATTGCTAAACTTTCAACAACACAATTATTCCAGCTGATATACATGAACCAATCTGCGAAACGTTCCTCGCCGCTCCAAGTAGCCTTGATTGGTGGAGCGATCGCTACGACAGCAACTATATCTGTGTTTGGTCAGGCGTGGTGTCGCTCCGTCCGCGCTGCCTTACAAGATAGCCCAAAAGCGGTCGTTGACCAAGTCTGGCAACTCGTAAATCGTGAATATGTTGATGGTAAATTTAATCAACAAGATTGGCAAGCAACCAGACAAAGCCTTCTAAGTAAAAATTATTCTTCTCGTGAAGAAGCTTACACCGCCATCCGGGAAGCTTTGAAAAAGTTGGGGGACCCTTACACTCGGTTCATGGATCCCAAACAGTTTGAATCCCTGACCAACCAAACATCTGGGGAAGTTTCTGGGATTGGTATTCGTATGGAACAGAATGAAAAAACCAAGCGACTTACCGTTGTGGAAGCCATAGAAAATTCGCCAGCACTCAAAGCAGGTGTCAAAGCCGGCGATGAGATTGTGGCAATTGATGGCAAACCCACACATGACATGAAAGTGGAAGATGCCTCTAAGCTGATTCGCGGCAAAGCAGGTACGCCTGTGACGTTGCGGCTAGGACGCCAGGGTCAGCGGGAAATGGATGTCAAGCTGACACGGGCTACCATTGAAGTGCCAACGGTGAGCTACACCCTCAAGCAAGAAGGCTCGCGGCGTGTTGGTTATATCAGGTTGCGGGAGTTCAGCGCCCATGCCGCCACTCAAATGCGGCGAGCCATCCGCGATTTGGATGGTCAGCAAGCCGATAGTTTCGTGTTGGATTTGCGCGGGAATCCGGGTGGTTTGTTGACTGCAAGCATTGAAATTGCTCGCATGTGGATAGATAATGGCGGGATTGTAAAGACCGTAGACCGTGTGGGAGGAACTGAACTCAGCAAGGCAAATAACACTGCCATAACAAAACGCCCCTTGGCAATACTGATAGATAATAATTCAGCCAGTGCCAGTGAAATCCTCACAGGCGCACTTAAGGATAATAAGCGGGCGGTAGTCGTTGGTAGTCAAAGCTTTGGCAAAGCTTTGGTACAGTCAGTTCATGAACTGCCAGACGGTTCAGGCGTAGCAATCACCATTGCTCATTACTTCACCCCCTTAGGAACAGATATTAACCATAAAGGCATTACCCCCGATATCAAGATAGATTTGTCAGAGGCGCAAGAGCGTCAGTTGGCGATGAATCCAAAATTGGTGGGGACTCAGAACGATCCGCAATATGCTCGTGCGATCGCGGCTCTACCCCGCAATAACTTTGCTCAACCCCCAGCAAATCAAAATTCCCGACCGATGAGTGTTCGCGCCGGCGATTTGAAGTATTAGATGCGCGATTAGATGCGCGATTAGTGTATGCGAGTTTTTCGCCACTAATTTGAGTGGCGAAAAATTTATCATAAATTGCATTCAAACGTGATCGGTGCAAACTACTCTCTATACCTCGTATATTGGTAAGCACCCCATCACCCAAATAATATTTCTGATTGTCACCGGATATGATACTACGGATTTATGATTTTGGATTGGGAATACTAATTATAAATCCCAACTCCAACATCTCAAATCCATGAATGATGTGCAACTTGATGCAACCACCATCAACACTTTTTTCCCTCATGTGTCGGTGGTGGTGCCTATATATAACGGTGAGGCAGATTTACCAGATTTAATTTCTTGTCTATTGGCGCAAACTTACCCAAAACAGCAAGTGGAGTATTTGCTGGTAGACAATAACAGTAGCGATCGCACTTTAACTTTCCTGAAAACAGCTGCCGAACTTTGCCCAATTACAATTCGCCCTTTGAGCGAAAACCAAATTCAAAGCTCCTACGCCGCTCGTAACACAGGTATTCGCGCCGCTACAACTGAAATTGTCGCTTTTACCGATGCTGATTGCCGTCCGCAACATCAATGGCTAGAAGCATTAGTGCAGCCTTTTGTCAATCCAGATGTGACAATGGTCGCCGGGGAAATTGCGGCGCTACCAGGCAAAACTCTTTTAGAACAATACGCTGATCGCCAAGAGACTTTATCACAAAAGCACACTCTCGCCCATAAATTTTGTCCCTACGGTCAAACGGCTAATTTAGCGATTCGACGGATTGCCTTTGAAAAAGTAGGTTTATTTCGTCCTTATCTAACAACTGGTGGCGATGCTGACATCTGCTGGCGGATTCTACAAGAAAACATCGGGCGTTTAGAATTTTCGCCCCTAGCTATTGTACAGCATCGCCACCGCGCCACATTCAAGGAACTAGAAAGTCAATGGCGGCGTTATGGGCGCTCAAATTGCTATTTGCACGAACTGCACGGTATTGAGTTGATGCGGGAGATAACAGCCAAGGAATACTCCTATCGCTTGGCGCGTTGGTTGTTGAAGGAAGTGCCAAAAAATAGTGTCAAAGCGATCGCCCGTAAAGCCAGTCTTGTAGACTTGTTAAATACTCCCATTGGTTTGTTCACTGGTCAAGCGCGTTATTCTGGGCAACAAGATGCCAAATTGCCAGAAAAAGCCAAGGATATTGAGTGGCTGTAGGAATTTTGAGTTTTGGATTCGGGATTTTGGATTGGGGAATGGCGAATAACCTTCAAAGCCCTTGGACTGAACCTGGACACTCATTGACAGCCTTGTTTTTTAGATCCGCGACACCCAACGATACCCTCAGATGTTGGCGAAGCCTCTCCGAAGGAGAAGGCTGTCAATGAGTGTAAGAGTGTTTGTGAAACCCAAGTCCCCAGTACCCAGTAATACCTAATTTTCGCTAAATTGAAGAAAAGTAGTGTCAAGGAAACTTTAGATGTCAGCACAACTGTTACTGGTGGATGACGAACCGGGATTGCGTGAAGCCGTCAAAGACTATTTGCAAGAAAGCGGTTTCAGCGTTCAAGTTGCCAGTAACGCCCGTGAGGGGTGGGACTTGATGCAGCAAAACATACCTGATTTGGTGATTTCCGACATCATGATGCCCCAGGTAGATGGCTATCAGTTCCTCAAGCAACTGCGGGATGATGCCCGCTTTAAATCGCTGCCGGTGGTCTTTTTAACAGCAAAAGGAATGACAACGGATCGCATCCAGGGCTATCAAGCCGGTGTTGATGCCTATTTGCCCAAACCTTTCGATCCAGATGAATTAGTGGCAATAGTCGAAAATTTACTCGCCCGACGCAACGCCAAACCTCAAGCTACAGGTGAAGAGGGTGAAACGTTTGATATTGCTGAACTTGCCAATCAGATTGCCCAAATTAAGGCGTTGTTAACTCAAAGAAATGCGATCGCTCAATCTCCAGCGCCTTTCACTATCGACTTGACACCCAGAGAACAAAGTGTTTTAAATTTGGTCGCTGAAGGCTTAATGAACAAAGAAATCGCCCGTCGCTTGGAAACCAGTGTCCGCAATGTGGAAAAGTACGTCAGCCGGTTGTTTAGTAAAACCGGCACGAATAGCCGTACTGAGTTAGTTCGTTTTGCTTTAGAACACGGTCTTGCTAAGTAGTTATATCATGTCCGGTAAATGACTTACGATTAAGCTCCGATTTTAGTCCACCAATGA
>CAXTNZ010000340.1:0-6326 GCA_964245695.1 uncultured bacterium
GTTCTGTCCCTGTGACTTGTTTGATAAAAAAAAAGCAATTTTTGGACTTACTTGCGCGCTTCATCTTTGTCCTTACTGTTTTTTCTATACTCTCAAAGCTTGTCAACTCTTCTATTGGGGTATTCCGATAAAGAATGGATGCTGCTTCCAGCAAACAGGCGTGTCCTCACGTTGGGAGTCTTCAGGGTTCATAGTAGTTGTGCTTGCCGCTCGTGAAGGAGAGTGTAACTATTTTCCCCCAATTACACCTATATTTGCACGCATTGAGATGCTCCCAAATAACTTGACAAGTTTGATTGTCTACGAGATGCAATCGAGTTTGTCTTGAACTTAGTGTCCTAATTACCTTGGCGATTGCTATACCAGCCTAATGAACGCAAAGTAGGATTTTAGGGGCAATTCGGCTAGGACTGGGACTATCGCGCTCAATTGAATGCATCCATCACAAAAAGTGACTTCTATCAAGCCTGGTATGTAGCGCTTGGCTCGTTAAGCATGAAACAAAGCACTTTCCCAACTTCTTCTGCTCCCCCTGCTTTCTTAAAAGTCCAAGCGGCGGCGTTTTTCGTTGCCGCTCAATTTCGACAATTTGCAGATGCTGGGGCGTGAGCATTTCCCCCAAATTTAAGTAGGATAAGCGATCCCCATTTTTATTAGTTAATTGGACATCTATATTTGCTTATACTTATCAAATTATTCTTTGTTATTTATTAGATAATATATATCATTAACTATTGTAACATAGATAACATTTTACTGAATAGTGAATAGCCTAAAATCGATTTTTCTCTGAGCTACTCCTAGTGAAATCTAGCTTGAGGAAGAGTAAAACGGAGATTATCCCCGAAAAATACATCGCTGGGAACTGTTTGGTTTAAGGTAATGTCATTTACATTGAACTTATGAAAACCGAAGCCCAATAGCTACGCTTAATCGATTAATTTTTTAAAAGAATACCAATTTTATAATTTCTTTGTTATTTTGTATTTAACCGGACAGTTCTTAGTCTAGGGCTTGAGTTTAAATATCAATTGATTACACAATTTGACTAGTAAGTCTTTCTGTGGAAATCAATTTGTTCCTTGTTGCCATAATTCTATTTAAAGCACAATTACAATGGCTGTAATAGATAGCGTGGTAATGCTGAAACCTGGCAAATAATTCCTCAAAATGAGTAAATTCTGAGTTACAACTATGCTGAAAACCAAAAACAAGCCTATTATTTTCTCTGCTTTTGTCAAATCTGCCGCAGAAATCAACAAGACAGAAAACAAAAGCCAATTTCCTCAACCTAAGCCTGATTTTCTGCAACCATTACGTCAATGGCTTGATTCCTTAGAGATTCAAAATCGTAAATTAGCTAAATTTATTGCCAAACTGATTCCGGCACAATGTCCTTTCGAGCGCGATATCATGGTGTTTGGTTGCAAAATAGCTCATATTCCACCGATGTGCAAGCTTAATCCTCTTTATGACCAGTTCGTGAGCCTGCGTTTTCGCGCTTTGTGCTATTTAGTAGATCAGTGCGGTGAAGACATTCAGTCCTACTGCTGATCAGAACTACCATAAACGCAGCATGGAAATTAAAATTGAGCATCAAGGACCGTCAAGAACATTTGAACAACTTAGGTGTGTTCACATGGGACAATTGGCAAAAGGAAGTCTCAAAATTTCCCTGGACTTATAATTCTCAAGAAACTTGTTACTTTTTCGCAGGTGATGTTATTGTTACCCCTGAAGGGGGACAACCAGTGCAAATGAGTAAGGGTGATTTAGTAACCTTTCCCGCAGGAATGTCCTGTATATGGGAAATCACAAGCGACGTGAAAAAGCATTATTCCTTTGATTAGTTCAGAATGAAAGCAATTAGCTTTTAGTCTCAACGCCATAAAAGACAGCTAGAGATTTTAAATTGGACTTCTTGGTAAGTTCAATAAAAAAGCAGTCTCCAAACAATTTTTTCTTCTCTTCACAGCGCATACTTGATAGCTAACAATTAATAGCTAACAGCTTTTTGTCTTCTTATCTAAATAAACAAGTTCGCAACGAGCGTCGTAAAATAAACTGGCAGAATCAGTAAATTGCTGGTATCCTTATCTTTCAAAACTCGTTGCGACTTCATCATCTTAACAAGATTCGTCAAAACAGCGAAATTAAACCTAAAATATCCTCGTTCGTAGTGAGCGGTTTACCGCTCATAGCTTCGGTTTTAAGCACTTCAGTGCTTACTACGTTAGAGCGCGTTTATTTATGCTCATCTACTTAGCTTGAACCTGTTCTGAGGACATCGCTCATAATCATGTTAGTGGGGGTTGTCATATTAAAATGCTGCCAAGCAGAAAAAGGTTTCCTCCCACAGCAATATTCATGAGGATACTAAGAAAAATGTTACTGCATTTGAGTACATGGCAGGAAGTGGAAGTTTATCTACAGCAATCTGGTGGTATTATTCTTCCTATAGGTTCCACAGAGCAACATGGACCTACCGGATTAATTGGCACCGATGCGATTTGTGCAGAAGCGATCGCTCGTGGTGTTGGTGAAGCAACTCAAGCAATAGTTGCTCCAACTATCAATGTTGGCATGGCACTGCATCACACTGCTTTTCCCGGTTCAATTAGTTTGCGTCCCAGCACTTTAATTATACTGGTCAAAGACTATGTAACTTGTTTAGCCAAAGCTGGTTTTAGCAAGTTTTATTTTATCAACGGACACGGCGGTAATATCGCCACTCTCAAAGCTGCTTTTTCGGAAACTTACGCCCACTTAGAAGACTTGCATATTCCTAATGCACAACGAGTGCAATGTCAAGTGGCAAACTGGTTTATGTGCGGTTCTGTATATAAATTAGCTAGGGAATTATACGGCGACCAAGAAGGCTCTCATGCAACGCCAAGTGAAGTAGCTGTCACTCAGTACGTTTATCCAGAAGCGATTAAGCAAGCACCTTTGTCAACAGAAGTGGGAACTGGACACAAAATTTACGGTGCAGTTGACTTTCGCCAACGTTTCCCAGATGGACGCATGGGTTCAAATCCGGCATTGGCGACACCAGAACACGGTAAGCAGTTTTATGACTTGGCGGTGAAGGAACTCAGCAATGGGTATTTGGAATTTGTGAACGCGGAATAAAGCTGGTGCAAAGACGTGCAGCGGATAACTTGACTTGATATAACTCATCCGTTGCATCCGTGAAATTATTTAGTATTGGGTTTAAAGGGTGACCAAATCGTAAATAAGACGGTATATTTTCGATATGGTCGCAGTTATATAGCGAACTACTCCAAGTTATGGAGTCCTTGAACATCCAACGACGAAGAAAGAACAAATTATGATCGACTTCAGCCTGACTCAAGAACAACTTTTGTTGCAGAAGAAAGCGCGTGACTTTGCCGAAAGCGAGATTAAGCCGATCGCCAAGATGATTGACGAGTCTAACGATCCTAATATCGTTCCTTGGGATTTTTGTCAAGGCGTGTTCCGCAAGGGAGCCGATTTGGGATTTACGTCTTTGCTGCTTCCACAAGAGTACGGCGGTATGGGTGGAAAGTGCATAGACCTGGTTTTGGTTCAGGAAGAACTCGGCGTTGCCGATAGCAGCATTGCGTGTAGCTACTTCAATCTCACCGCCAGTATGTCCCTTTTCGTTACCAGAGCCGGGACTGAGTCACAGCGAAAGCGGATCTTGTCGTATGTAAACTCCTCTGAGCCTCATCTGTTCAGTGTCGCAGAGAGTGAGCCAAACGTGGCAAGCTCGGATCTCTTCTGTCCGTCACCCGATCCCAAGATTGGAATGAAGACATTCGCACAGCGCGATGGGGATACCTACGTCCTCAACGGTAATAAGTCGGGGTTGATTACAAATGCTGGTGTCGCCGATGCATACTTCATCATGGCACGCACATCGCTAGACAAGCCGATGCGAGAGAGCATGTCTATGTTCTACGTAAGCGCGGATACGCCTGGTCTTAAGTTCGGCAAGAGGACGGAGATGATTGGCTGGAAACCCTCTCATCATACTGAAATCTACCTCGACAACGTGCGGGTGCCTGTAGATAATCTTATCGGGCAAGAGGGACAAGCAGGTGCGCTTTTGATGTTGCTTCCTGAGGTGTCTATCGGACTCGCGGCTAGCCATGTGGGTTTGGCTCGCGCTGCGTACGAGTATGCCCTTAATTACGCCAAGCAGCGGGTAAGCTGGGGACGTCCGATTATTGAGCATCAAGCTGTAGCTTTAAAGCTGGCTGACATGATGGTGAACACCCAGGCTGCACGATTGATGGTTTGGGATGCAGCCCACGCAGCAGACACCGATCCCCAACTCGCCGCAACAATTAAGGCACCGGCAGCCAAGACCTTTGCGGTGGATGTAGCAATCAAGAACGCGCAAACAGCAGTCGAGATTCTTGGCGGCGCTGGAATCACCAAGGAGTATCAGACGGGCAAATTTTTGAATGACGCTTGGATCGGATATTCGTGTGACTTCACGCGAGAGATATTGCGGCTTGGTTTGGTGAACTTTATTTAAACTACAGATGAACACAGATGTATCAAATTCATCTGTGTTTATCTGTGGTTCAAAAAATATCAGCTCTTCAACTACGAGCGATACCTTCTTGACGCGCCGCACGTTGCACGGCACCAGCAACAGCTGTGACGACTCGCTCATCAAATACAGAAGGAACGATGTGTTCTCTGTCAAGGTCTGATGGTTTGATTAAAGAAGCGATCGCACTGGCTGCTTCTAAATACATTGTGGTGGAAATCGTCTCGGCTCGACAGTCTAAAGCACCACGAAATACTCCCGGAAATGCCAGGACGTTATTAATTTGATTTGGGTAGTCACTGCGACCAGTAGCGATAACAGCGACATCGTTTTTAATTAATTCTGGCTGAATTTCCGGTATCGGATTTGCCATTGCAAAGACAATCGGGTCTTTCGCCATCGAGCGCACCATTTCCGGTGTCAAAACTCTCGGTGCGCTGACACCAATAAATACATCCGCACCTTGCATTGCACCCGCTAAGGTTCCCTGTGCTTTCACGGCAAATTCTTGCTTTTCCTCTGTTAAATCGGTGCGACTGGTGGAGAGAATTCCTTTAGAGTCGCACATCAAGATAGTTTCTGCCCCGGCTTTGCGGAGTAAGCGAGCGATCGCTACCCCAGCTGCACCTGCGCCGTTAATCACGATGCGAATTTGCTCCATTGACTTATGCACCACCTTCAAGGAGTTAAACAACGCTGCTAAGGTGACAATCGCTGTACCATGCTGGTCATCGTGAAACACGGGGATATCTAACTCCTGCCGCAGTCTCTGTTCAATCTCAAAGCAGCGAGGAGCAGCTATATCCTCTAAATTCACTCCTCCAAACACCGGAGCGAGATTTTTTACTGTACGGATAATTTCTTCTGTATCTTGAGATGCAAGGCAGATAGGGAAAGCATCAAGGCCTGCAAATTCTTTAAATAGCATTGCTTTCCCTTCCATTACTGGCAATGCAGCCGCTGGACCGAGGTTTCCCAACCCCAAAACCGCACTACCGTCAGTAACAATGGCAACAGTGTTTTGTTTAATGGTTAAATTGTAAACTTCTTCTGGGTTTTGGGCGATCGCATTACAAATGCGTCCTACACCTGGAGTGTAAGCCATTGCCAAATCAGACACGCTTTTGAGAGGAATTCTGCTAGCAATGCTAATTTTCCCGCCGCGATGCAAATTAAAAGTCCGGTCATAAACATTTAACACCTTGATATCTGGCAAGGCTTTTACCGTCTGCACAATCGTCTCAGCGTGTTCGGTGCTGGCGGCGTCAACAGTGAGATCCCGAATCGAAATTTGACGGGTTTGCTCGATTAAATCAATTTGACCGAGATTACCACCAGTGGTTGCGATCGCCTGCGTCACCGATGCCAACATCCCTACACGGTTGGGAATCTCTAAGCGAATCGTCAAACTAAAACTAGAATTAGGGGTTAAGTCTACCATCGTGATTTTGGATTCTAAATTTTTGATTTTATATTGAATTTATTTAAAATTTCACATTTCGCTACTATAACCGAGTAACAATCAGAGCGAATTTACTCACGCCATAATGGGTAATCTTTAGGCGGAAAGGGAGTAGTATCGCCTGTCCTATCTTGACGCTTCCAACTAAAAAGCGCCCTCCGGAAACCGGGGGGCGCTTTTTAACCTGTAGAGACGCAAGAGTATCACGTCTCTACTTGAAGAATTAGCCGTTGATAGCAGGTGCGCTTAGAGCCACAGGAGCAACTTCAAGTGCAGCCAAATCGAGAGGGAAGTTGTGAGCGTTACGCTCGTGCATTA
>CAXTNZ010000341.1:0-6246 GCA_964245695.1 uncultured bacterium
GTAGGAGGATCTCCACAATTATCTTGACCCCCATCTACACGAGTCACAACAGTTATTTGTGCATTAGAGTAAGCACCTCCACCTGTTGGGTACACACGATACCAATTAGGGCTTTGACACCCAGCATCTGTATAAGTAGTGCCCCTACAAAAGATATGCATTTGGTCATTAGCAGTTAAGCGTATTCCGCCTATTTCCCCATAAAGATATTCAGTTTGCGTAAGCGTTCCATATGCAGTAGATTCTATAGTCCAAACAACTTTGTAAACAGCGCAATGGCACTGTCCTCCATTAAAAGGACGAGGTTCTGGGGGAGGAGATTTACATTCGCACCATTCATGCCATTTTTTAGCTTTAGCTAAATCTAAAACTTTAGACACCCAACCAGTCCCCATAAAATCTACAATAGTTAAACTATTTGGTGGAGATGGGTTGGTACTACAAAGTTGATTAACATCTACTAATTGATTAGGAATAGCACCAGACAAACTGGAACGAGCCATTTGACACATCCAGCTATCTTGTCCATAAAGAGCGCACATTTCATCTCCAGCCGTTATCCACCCATAATCAGGTGCAGACGCTTTTTTTTGGCTGCCATTAGGACAATTCATAAATTAATAGCAAGTTTAAAAAAAATAATAATATCTATTTACTTGTATCTCTGCATTTCAATTGTGTAAATATTCTGCTTTTATGTAAATTCAGAACAATCACTGAGGCGCTAAAAAGTTTACTCAGATTAGAGTTAAGCAGTATTTAGTTAATAGCTAAATATAAAAAGATTCCGGTTTAACCAATTGCAATGGTTAAACCGGAACAAATAAAGAAAGAGATTTTTTTGTGAAAACGGACAGACATGGGCAGGCTTGCATCCTGTCCGATTTTGAATATTCTAAAATCCGCAAGCAAATTAAAAGTAAAAAGTACAAACTACTTTTAGATTTAGCTTGGTACACCGGTCAAAGGTGGGGGGCGTTAGTGCAGCTGCGAGTTGATGACTGTTATCAGTCAGACGGTAGCGCCCGTGATTATATTAATTTTCGTGCCCGAACCCGGAAAGCATCACCCGATGGCAAGCGAGCAACGCGGCAAGTGCCGATGCATCCAGTACTAGCAGAATCACTGCGGAATTATAAAAGCGATTCTAATTCACTTTGGCTTTTTAGCGATCGCTCTGGAGAAAAGCCAATCACTTTGCGCTGGGCTGATAAAATTCTCCGCTCAGCTGCCGAAAAAGCCGGTCTTGCGGCTAAGGGCATCAGCACTCACAGCACCCGCCGGAGCTTCATCACCAAGCTACACCGCAACGGAACTGACTTATACACAATCAAAAAAATTACTGGGCACAAGGACTTTAGGGCGTTAGAGCGTTATGTGGAAATCGATAATGACCGTGTTAAAGGAGCTATAGCAGCATTATGAAATTCTTGCTTTATCACCAGCACTTGATGCAGAGTGGGAATCTAATTGAGGGGCGCTTGCTGCTACTTGATCCGGAAACACCCTTTATTAGCGATACTTTCATTGCTACATCAGGACAAGCTTTCAATCAAACATATGATTCTTTGTCAGCTAGAGGTCGTGGTCCAATTCCCCAAAACAGCGTTATTCGCGCTGACCATTACACAGTAGATACTACACCAATTTATATGCCGCAAGTTAAAGGTGTAGAAGGAAATTTTTACAAGATTAATCCCCACACAGTAACGGTTAACGGCATAGAAAGGGGGGATTTTGGAATACATTTTGACGCAAATGTACCTCGCAGCAGCGGCTGTGTAGTGCTACGAACTCAAATAGGCTGGCAAGTGTTTAAAAAACATATGCTTGATTTAGTCAATAACGGGATTAATAAAATTGCGTTACTGGTGAGCTATAGCCGATGAATTTAATATCAGTCGAATTAATTCACCGATTTACTAAAATCGGCAACCAAATAATCAATGATGAGATAAAACATCCTGCTAGGTTCGCGCTGCTCCTGGAAGATTTGGCAACTGACGTCTGGAATCAAGCACGCGAATTAGGAGAAGCGACTTGGCTAGAAGCTGAGGGTATATCGCCATCGTTGCAGATTGACCCCTAAGCACTTAAGCACAATTGTACAAAAGTAATAAAAATTGTGCTTAATCTTCGATTCTTCGAGTTAACTACTCGATTAGAGGGTATTGTTGAAAAGTTTTTCGACACGGTTGGCAGTACCAGCGCCGAATTGTCAGACCGTCACTTAAAACTTTACTGCCATGTTTATATATGTGGTATCCATGACACCTCGGACATGGTGGACGATTATTCATGCTTCCAGCCTCGTATCAACTGCTTAATCTCCTGAGGTGACAATTCAAGTGCGATCGCCTCCATAACCGCCTGCTTTTTCAATTGCGCTTTAGGCGATCGCACACTGCCAATGTAAACACGATGCATTTTTCTCCCTTCCATCCAGGTGTAACGATAGTACCAGTACTTGTTACCAACTCTTTCAACCCAGTATTTTTCTATCCAATGGGTAGGGTTGTCCTCAGTATGCTGGTCGTATGATTTCGTATCGTGTTGGTGAGCAAATTTTGAAGTAGTTAATGTAACTTGCTCACCAACACTTTTATACGGATAGGTAACAAAAGAAAATTGCTCACCAACAAAACACCTTTGTTGGTGAGCAATTTCTACGCCAATGTCGAAAATTTCACTTTCGGCATTGATGCTTAAAAGTGCATCGTCAACAATAGCACCACCTTGAGCCTCTAATTCATCCCAGTAGGGGTCGTGAATAGTTTTGCCAAGGGGCTGACTGGGGATATCAAATAGCTGCAATTGCTCGTAATTCATGACCGCCCCCGCCTAGATAGTTGTGCTAATTGTTCCCAAAATCGGGCACTAGTCTTTTCGAGGTAGGGGTTAGTAGAGTCTGGTGGGAAAAGTTCATCCCAGATTGTAGAAGCACCAAAATGCTTTAACAATTGGTTGTGATTTCTTGGCTGTTCCCAATAGCGCATTCTTAAGCAAGTACGCAGCCATCCTTCGGGGTTTTCAATTTTTTCAAATCCACCGCGAAGCTTAAATATCGTAATAGCTAACTTAATTTCATTCTCTGGACGGTTCAGTACTTCTTTTTCGGAACTGTCAAATTGGAAACCTTCATTTGTTAGCAAAGAATGATTAGAAGAAGATAGCTGCTGCTGATTAGTACCTGTTTCGGAAGAATCACTATTTGATGGTGGTAAAGCGTAAATTTGTTGTCGAGGATGTAAGTTTTTTTTCGGCTTTAACCACTCTAGGGGTCGTGTAACTATTTTGACAATTTTCCAGGTATATTGTTTGACAAGGCTTACGACACCACAGTCGATTAATTTTGCTAGGGCATTTTTGAGGGTTGGGCGACAATAACCTTTAGCTCTGTGCTTCTTTACCCAATCGTTAAATTCTCCCAAGTCTGGTTCTATTTCTTCAGCTTCACCGAGTCTTGTGAGCCATTCCCAGAGAAGTTTTGCAGCGGGTGGGATGTTATTTGCTAGACAGAATTCATCGTGTTTTTTTGTCCAATCTGCCACACGAGAAGCAGTTTTGTCGTTACGAGATGTCATAATTAGGCTGTATTAGGTTGTTACGAAATGTCGAATTAACTTGATAAAAGCCACCCACCACCGCTAAGTTTTGGGGGGCTTTTTGATTTTTGGTCATTGGTCATTAGATATTGGACGCGATAGCGAAGCGCTGCCGCCTTGCGGCGGATCGCACTCTCGCACTGCAATCGCACCCATTAAAAAGCCGTCCCTGCCAATCAAGGCGGGGACGGCGTTATTCGTTTTCTGTTTTATCTTGAAGCTGTTTAGACAGTTTCTCTAGTTCTGTCACATAGCTCTTTAACTCAGCTGTTCGCTTTTCAGAATCATCTATTTTCAGAAAATGCAAGCCCTGACGCTGCAAATTTTCATGCAGAATCCAGCGCAGATGACTTGCTAGAAACGCTGTTAGAGCAAGACTCGCAACAGCTAGCCCGTGCTTACTGGCAGCAGCTGCCAATTCGCACCTTGCAACGCATCAAACAAATGCGATCCAACCCCACGCCAGAAGACAGAGAGATAGTTACCAACAGCGTAAGAAGTGCGATTAACGCTGGCACATCTCATTTGCTGTTACCCACCTATCAACCGCTGTTACTGGAGGGAGAAAGTGAATAACCAGCAGCAGCAAGCCAAGACCAATAATGATACACCGCGCTACTTCAATAAAGTTGAAGCTGACAGCCTCAAACAACTTGCAACCCAAAAAGCGCAAGAAGCAAGGCAAGCCAAACGCGCTTACAAGTCACTCAAAAAGCTGGAGGCTAGCGACGCGGAAGTTCACACCGCTCACCGTGGCTACATTCGAGGCGTTGCAGAAAGCGAATTAACCAAAAAACGCTCTGACGTTAAAACAGCGCGTGCCTTACACGCGCAGCGCCCCGAATACGCAAAGCTCGGTATTGGTTTAGACAGTGCTGACAATAGCGCACAGCGCCGGATTGAAGAGTTGAAAGCCAAGGTCAAGGATAAATACTAATGGCAAAGGCGATACACCTGGGAGCTTGGTTTCTCACAGGATGTATCGCTTCTAGCTTTATCGCTTGGCTAGGGGCGCTGCATCCAGCTTTATTTCGGGCAATGTGGATTATTTATATTCTTGCAGCTTTCTCGCTGGTGCTGGCATTGTTTACGGATGACGCGGTTAGACCGTTTTTCAAGTTGTCTGAGCCGGATTACTACGCGCTGCTAATAGCGATCGCTGGTTCGCTGTTTCTAGGAGGTATCCTGTCATGGCTAATCGGTGGGTAAAAGCTAACTGCTTGCAAGCGTGCGCGATCGCCTTTTGGTTAGCTGCACTTTCCCCGCTCCCAAAAATTGGCAAGGGCATTTCTTATAGTTTGGCGATTACTGCTGTGGTGCAACTGGTGCAAGAGTCACGACGGCTGATGGTCGCCGACGCTCGACGCGGTGCATTGCAAGCTATGAATCAGGAGCTAGAGCAAGTAGAAATCGCCTTGCACACTCAACAACAAGAGCAAGCGCTGTATGAAGTTTACGGCGCTACACCGACTTACACCCCGGAAGTCAAGGAAGAATTAACTAAGTCGCTGGAACATTTATATAGAGAGGAAAACGCTCTAGATGCAAGCGCTACTTCCACTTCCACGAACCAAAAAAACCTGTATTTAGCGGTAAAGGCGCTATTGGAAGTTGGTTGCAACGAAACTTACATTATCGAGAAGATTCTCAAAAAAGGAGGACGTAATTGGGATGAAGGGCATAAATTACTGCAAGAGCTATTGCAGTTAGGACGTGAGAACGAATGGTAATTTACTTCAGGTTCAAAAATGAAACTTACAAAAGAAGAAGAGTGTCAAGTGTTTGCAATTAATTGCGTTGTTGGAAAAAACTATTCTGACGATTATGAGGAGTGCGTCAAAAAGGCAGAAGATCTAAAGCAGTCAGACGACTGGTCTGTTGTTGAAAGTCAGATTAGAGACGACCTCAAGTCAAAATATCCCAAAACCTAATAGTGATATAAAGTGCGCGATCGCCTGATGAGCCGGACTGACTCACCGGCGAAACTCCCCGATGTCGGGGAGTCGCGAATCGAGTCCAAATCATTCGCCTGTCAGCAATGCAGCAACTTAGGGCTTTTCAGAAGAATCAAGCATAATTGCTTTTTGCTATTCATAAGCTCGGTTGCTGTATTTTCTACAGCTTCCCCCTCGTAGTGCCAGTGTTACCGCTCTGCACAGCCTTGAGAGTGAACTAGGCTCCGTGCCTTTGGGTGATTCGCAGGCTTTTACACGAGGTTTTTACAAACAACCACACCCAATGCAACAGAATATAAGAATTTTAGGACTTGATGTTAGCAAGTCCTCAGTTTCGGCGTGCTTACTCGAAAGCAAACCGAGTGACCCACGTCAATTTTATTACGAATGTCCGTTTATGTTGTTTAGCGCCAACAGTGAGGGGATAAAAGCACTGCTGGCGCTAAAGCCGGATATTGCAGTCATGGAACCAACCGGGGTAAATTACTCGCGTCTTTGGGGAACACATTTAGCTCGTGCTGGGGTCGAAGTCAGGCTCGTGGGACACAAAGAATTGAGGAATTACCGCTCGTCACACCTAAGTTTACCCGATAAGGATGATGATGCCGATGCCTTGGCACTCGCCTGTTACTACTGGACTTTAGACTAAAAAGCACAAAATGACTCAGGGAAGCTAAGTTAAGAAA
>CAXTNZ010000342.1:0-6201 GCA_964245695.1 uncultured bacterium
ATTAAAATGAATTGTTAACTACAGAATTTAAACATCAACTTAGTTATAGTCTGAGGTTTAAGAGTGCGATCGCCTACCCCAATTAGTCCTTCACAGATTGAGAATCACGCCCATCCCAATCTTGTCATATCGCCAACAATCACGCCCAAGCGTGCAACTGGTGGTTTTGCCCTGCTTGACAGCCTTTATCGTCACGGCGTTGAATATATTTTTGGCTATCCTGGTGGTGCAATTCTGCCAATTTACGATGACTTGTACAAAGTGGAAGCCACTGGTGCGGTTAAGCATATCCTGGTGAGACACGAACAAGGTGCAGCACATGCCGCTGATGGTTACGCCCGCGCTACCGGAAAGGTAGGGGTGTGCTTTGGTACTTCCGGTCCTGGGGCAACTAATTTGGTGACGGGCATCGCCAACGCCTACATGGACTCGATCCCGATGATTATTGTCACCGGGCAAGTATCACGGGCATCAATTGGTACGGATGCATTCCAGGAAACGGATATCTACGGAATTACCCTGCCGATTGTTAAGCATTCCTATGTAGTGCGCGACACGCAGGATATGGCGCGGATTGTTGCGGAAGCATTCCACATCGCCAGCACAGGGCGTCCGGGACCAGTTTTGATTGATGTGCCGAAGGATGTGGCGTTAGAAGAATTTGACTATCTGCCTGTGGAACCCGGTTCAGTGAAGTTACGCGGGTATCGTCCCACAGTAAAGGGAAATCCCCGCCAGATAAATGCAGCAATTAACTTGATTCGTGAAAGTCGCCGTCCGCTATTGTATGTGGGTGGTGGTGCGATCGCATCTAATGCCCACGACGAAGTTAAACAATTAGCGGAATTATTCAATATCCCTGTCACCACCACCTTGATGGGGATCGGTGCATTTGACGAACATCATCCCCTAGCTTTGGGAATGTTGGGGATGCACGGCACCGCTTACGCTAACTTTGCGGTGACTGATTGCGATTTGCTAATTTGCGTCGGTGCGAGATTTGACGATCGCGTTACCGGCAAGTTAGATGAATTCGCCTCCCGCGCCAAAGTCATTCACATCGACATCGATCCGGCGGAAGTTGGTAAAAACCGCGTTCCGGAAGTGCCTATCGTTGGCGATGTGCGGAATGTGTTGATTGACTTGTTGCGTCGATGTAAAAAAACAGGCGAAACGAATACACCCAACCAAACCCAAGAATGGCTGAATCTAATTAACCGCTGGCGGGAAGAATATCCCCTAGTAGTGCCACATCATGCTGACAGTATGTCGCCGCAAGAGGTGATTGTGGAAATCGCCAGCCAAGCGCCCCACGCTTACTACAGCACAGATGTGGGTCAACATCAAATGTGGTCAGCACAATTCCTCAAGAATGGTCCCCGTCGCTGGATTTCTAGCGCAGGTTTGGGAACTATGGGTTTTGGTTTGCCTGCGGCAATGGGTGCTAAAGTCGCATTCCCCGATGAAGAAGTTATTTGTATCAGCGGCGATGCCAGTTTCCAAATGTGCTTGCAAGAAT
The DNA here is from genome assembly GCA_964245695.1 of uncultured bacterium. GTDB lineage: Bacteria > Cyanobacteriota > Cyanobacteriia > Cyanobacteriales > Nostocaceae > Hassallia. Next base: position 1,520 of record CAXTNZ010000342.1, read on the forward strand.
TGGGAACGCTGGCACAGTATGGCATTAATGTCAAGACGGTGATTTTGAATAACGGCTGGCAAGGAATGGTGCGTCAATGGCAACAAGCCTTTTACGGCGAGCGTTATTCATGCTCAAATATGGAAGTAGGGATGCCAGACGTTGAGTTGTTGGCAAAAGCTTACGGCATAAAGGGCATGGTAATTCGCAACCGTGAGGAGTTGAAGGATGCGATCGCCGAAATGCTAGCACACAACGGACCCGTCATCGTCGAAGCGCGCATCACCAGAGACGAAAACTGTTATCCAATGGTAGCCCCTGGCAAGAACAACGCGCAAATGATTGGTTTGCCCAAACAACCGCCGAAAGCAGCAGTAGAACCGATTTATTGCAGCCACTGCGGCGCGAAAAATGCTGCCAATCATAACTTCTGTGCTGATTGTGGGACGAAATTGTAGAGCGATCGCTTGTCCCTAAATAATTAATAAGTAGGTAAGGCATATGCCTTACCTACTTATTGCGGACAACTGAAACCACAGATGGACACAGATAAACACAGATAAATTATCGCTGTGCATCTGTATTTATCTGTAGTTCCTTTTCCCATATTTAGATTTAAGCAAGAATTCTAATCTGAAGTTCCTAGTAAGGTGGGCATTGCCCACCTTACTTTATCCTTTAATTAGAAATTGGTACATTTTGAAACGCCGCTGTATCTGGCACAAAGATGTCCAAGTTATTGACACCAGGGGGAACCCTGAGCCAGACATAAGCATCAGCCGAAGAATTGGGACGTAACTGAGGCAAAGAAACGCTTCCTGTGGAACGATCTAAAGCAACTCCTTTGTAGGTTTCGCTAGTGTCAGGATTACGGGCTGTTGTACTCCCAATCGATATAATCTCACCACCACCAACTTTGTTTGCGGCGACGCGACGCACCCGCATCCGCACATTCACTACATCACGGTTTCCAGTTCCCGGATCTTTAATCCGCTGAAGTGAAAGTAACTCTACTTTTCCCTTATTACCAAAAGCAGGCTGGACAAATTGACCTGGCTGAAATACTGAGGTAGTGGCTGCTGCTGGTTTCGTTGCTGGGGATAATGCTGTTGGTTCTGGAGAGGTTGGGGCTGTTGAACTTGGTGCGGGAATGGGAACAGGATTAATCGCTGTTTTGGTAGTATTCAGTGTCTGTTGCAGCGTGAAAACTTGATAAGCTGTATAGCCGCTACATACTAAAGCCAAAGTAGAAAGTAATACAGCCACAGCAGACAAGAATGTATTCACACCTTTACCTCTATTTGTATTTCTATGTTTATATGTTGGTTAAGCTGGGGATTTTATCATGTCATGAATTAGTTTGAAGCGATCGCTGCCTATTAAATATGTCAGTATCCTTCATATACTAATCAATTAAGTATACCTACCAGCTTCTCTTTGAGGAAAGAAATTTGAGAGCAGGGTGATAAAATCTATCATTGGGATGAGGAGTATCGGTGAAACTTAAGACATATAGTAAACAACTGGGTTTTTTGCTGCTATTTTTGACTACCCAGATAGCATTCAATTCTAGAGTTGCTCAATCACAAACACAAGTCGCACCTGTAACCAAAACTAGAAAAATTTGCCCTGCACAGTTAGGGACTGCGGTGGATGAAGTGATAAACCGTCCCCAATACAGTCGGGTGCGTTGGGGGATTTTAGTGCAAAATCTTTATAGAGTGCAAAATCTTTATAGTCGGGATGCCCAGAAATATTTTACTCCAGCTTCTAATGCTAAGCTACTAACAACAGCTGCGGCTTTACAGCAACTCGGTGCAAATTTTCGCATTCGCACCTCTGTTTATCAAGATGGCAATGGAATTTTGCGTGTTGTGGGTAGGGGAGATCCTAGCTTAAGTGATATTCAACTTGTGACATTGGCAAAGCAGTTGAAACAAAAGGGTATTACCCAAATTAGGCAGTTGATTGCCGATGATAGTTATTTTCAAGGGGACGTTGTTCAGCCAAGTTGGGAATGGGAAGATGTTTACTCTGACTATGGCGCACCACTTAACAGCTTGATTCTTAATCAAAATGTTTTTAGCATCAATTTAATACCGCAAGCTGTGGGTAAGCCTTTGCAAGTCGTTTGGACTGATTTTAACGAAGCGAGACTGTGGCGAATAATTAATCAGTCAGTGACAGCTGAGGAAAAACAACCAGCTTTTATCAATGTTAAGCGCGAATTATCTGGAAATGTGTTACGAATTCAAGGGCAATTAGCAGCGAAAGCCGATCCGTTTTTAGTTAAAGTACCTGTGGTTGATCCTAGTTTTTACTTCTTGCGACGCTTTCGCACAGCTTTGATTGGCGAGAAAATAGGGTTGGGACAGACATCGGTAGTATCAGGCGGTGTTAATCTACAAGAAATAGCATCTGTGCAGTCGCCTACTTTATCAGACTTACTGATGGAGACGAATCAGAATAGTAATAATTTATATGCTGAAGCATTGTTGAGAGCGATCGCTTTTAAACAACCCAAAAAGCCAAATCAAACTACCGAAGACGCTGGTTTAGAAGTTCTCAAAACAACTTTAACTCAGATGGGAGTCAATCCTACAGGTTACGCTTTAGTAGACGGTTCCGGATTATCTCGCCATGACTTAGTTAGTCCTGAAGCTTTAGTACAAACCTTGCAAGCAATGGCGAAAACACCAGCCGCATTCGTTTATCGCGCATCTTTACCTGTTGCCGGGAAAAGTGGTACTCTAAAAAATCGCTTTCAAAACACACCTGCTGAGGGTATTGTACAAGCAAAAACAGGCACTGTGACAGGTGTTGTTTCTTTATCTGGATATATAAATACTCCCAACTATGAGCCGTTGGTTTTCAGCATTATTGTTAATCAAAGCGAACAGCCAGCCAAAGCTGTGCGCCAAGGAGTTGATGAAATCGTGGTGTTATTAACACAACTACAACGTTGTTGATAAGTAAAATGTACTTTCGTAATGAGCGGTTTACCGCTCATGGTAATTTAACGGCTTCAGCCGTTAAAACAGAAATAAGTTTTTTCACTCCTGACTGTTGATTAAGTAATTAGATAAAGAGAAACCAAAAGATAGATGTAGTGCCTCCAAAGCAGCTAACCAGAAGGAATAGTGGAAATTTGACAATTCTTTCGTCTGACAGATTGGTTTTCAATCAGGACATTGATATTCTGTATTCATCAAAAGAAACGAAACGTTGAATTTAAAGGAATAAAACAATGAATATAGTTGCATGGATTGTTTTAGGTTTGTTGGCTGGTGCGATCGCTAAAGCTATCTATCCTGGTCATCAAGGTGGTGGTATTCTGGGTACAATGATATTAGGTATTATCGGCGCTTTCGTCGGTGGCACGTTGGCGACTTTTCTAAGTACGGGAACTTTACAGCTTACAGCTACAAGCCTGAGTATTCCGGGAATTGCTGTAGCTGTGCTTGGTGCAATCATTGCCGTGTTTCTGTGGAACTGGTTTAGCCGTCGCACCGCATAAGAATTCTGAAAATTGGCACTCAAGTAACAGTTTTTGCCGGGGTATGCATGATTTTTTGGTCAATTGTTACTTGATATTATGTGGAGAAAATAACAGGGTGGGAAGCTAGATCTCACCCTGCTTTGTATTGAATAAAGTATTAAATTTAAATTTATTATTTTGAGTTACTTGCTGTGTTTGAGAAAGCATACAGATGCTTGAAAGCAAGCAAAAATTGAACTTAAGCAATGTTAGCGTTACTATAGCGGTTCTTGTTTGTGCTTGGAGTACGCGCTCTAGGGCACAGCATTGCTGTACCCCTACGATAATCTGTACTTCACCCAACAAAGAACGGCTATAAATCAGGGGTATGATTTAGGCGATCGCATTGCAACCATCCTCCGTTGCTGCTAACCTCCGGGATAGCATTCTAACACAATTGAGAAAACTATCTTTACTTTTTCTTTATCTAAAAATCTTATTTTTACTGATATATCTAAGCATAATTCCGAAATGCTGCAAATTCTGCTTGTAGCTGTTTATGTGCCTACACAAGTAAGGTATACGCTTTTTAGTTAAGTTATGCACTCTCTGATGAGACACAGGTTACTCAATCCCACAGTGACAAAGATTGCAAGAGTTAGCAGCATAGCTTTGCTGACTATGACTACAAGCGCAATTAACCCTCAGCTTAGTTATGCGAATAGTCAAAACTTCTTTTGTGCTAAGAGCAAAGGTATTCCCATAACATACGCTAGCGCCCAGAATGGCAGAAAAATACCAATATTACGCTGGGTTAATGGCAAATACTTCTCCTCTGAGTGGAATCCTCTGACGCGCTGTCAGCAGGTAGCATACAGATTTCAGAGAAGTTATGACAACGGTACTCTCAAAACTATCATTTCTGGTACTTTGAAAGGAGAACCTGTTGTTTGTGCTGCTGTGAGTACAAATGATACTTGTACAGATAATAATCTATTATTCACTCTCAAACGTGGCGCTAATGCCAAACTTGCCGTACAAAGCTTATTAGATAGGCGTGGTTTAGCATCTGGTCAGATCCAAAATCAAAGTAATGATGATACGCAGATTTATGTTGACTTTAATACGTATTTGAATAACGTGAAAGCCGAGCCGTAAGCTTAAGCTGATAAACATTTATTTTGCTTGTTTGGGCAGAGGGGAGGAGGGGGAGAGTGTCCGAGGG
>CAXTNZ010000343.1:0-6199 GCA_964245695.1 uncultured bacterium
CAGGTCGCGCCGGACTGATTACCGTGATTCACTCTTCAACGAATCGCACTTAAGGCTCTGTTTCACCGTGGGAACTCCCTGTTAGCGCCAGTGTCAGTCCATAACCACTGTCTGATTGCGCCCAGTTAAGAGCTTCACTCTATAGATTACGAGTCTATTCGGTGTGGGCAGATGAGGAGTCACGCATGAATCTTGCGCAGAGGGCTTTCACCTCGATCAATCTAAGAGTTCAGTGTCTAGTTATCTAGGTTTCACTGACTAAGTTATGTCCGGACTGATTACCAAGATTCACTTAGTAACGAATCGCACATTATGTTTCTATGCATCTGCGATCGCCCTTTCTATTACGTTTTATGCATCTGCGATCGCCCTTTCTATTACGTTTACTGTTGCCAATCACCCAGTTGAGTTACTAAAAAATAGCGGACGTGCTCGGTGAAAGCTGGACCATGAAAGATGTTACCGTGAGCCAGTCCAGGAACAGCAAAGCAAGCGCCATCAGCGAATCGTGCGGCGCAGGCACGCGCCGAAGCAATACTGACTAGGGGATCGGCACTACCGACGAGAAAACGAACTCGACGGGGCAGCTTCACTTGTTCAACATAACTCATGGGATTACATTCACGAGCATAATCATCAGGATATTTGAGATTTTTTACCATCCGCAGCACTGGAATCATGGGTACAATGTCGGGTTGGAATCGTTCAATTACTTTTTGTGCAACAGCGCCTGCCCATGAAGCTGCCAATTCTGGCAAGAAAAGCCTGCCCCAACTTGTGGCGAAAGTTTGAAGTTCAGCATGAGCGATCGCTCCCAGTAATCTCTCCCCAATACCATGTGCTGTGAAGGCAAAGGCTAATTGCAAAACTCCCATGCTGACGCCAAACAGTGCCAGCCGATTATCGGTCAAACCGTAGTAAGCGCCACAAAATTCACGTACCAAATTAATGTCACGAGCAACACAGTTGAAGATTCGCAACAAAAATTTTGTATCAAAGGAAACATTATAATCAAGGAGTGGCTTAACTTCTTTGTCTACCAAAGCGGTGAAGCTACGGATTAGGCTGCGCTCTCCGGCGAGCGGTGTGTCAAAAAGGGCGACGGCAATGCCCATCTGGGTTAGTGTTGGCACAATGAAAGCGTTCCAACCGTAAGGGGCTGCCATTCCCTGGAGTCCGATGACTAGGGGTGTGCAATTAGTTGGGCGATGCTGTGGTAGGAAAACTACGACTGGAAAGCCACTGAGGCGCTGATCTATGTCATGTCTGCCAGTGAAAGTAAATGGTTCGTGGAACCAATAACGATCACCATTGACTCCTTCAAAATTAATGGGGTCGGGACCATAAATGGGCATACTAGCCTAGTTATAAGTTCTGATAGGACTTGAGTCTCAGGTATCATAAATTATTTTTAGAATATTTGACTATACTTACATTTTTTGCATAGCATCCCCAAAAATCTAACAACAGCTAGATGATGAAATTCTCTTGGAAGCTATAATCTAACAACCGTTGAGCCGAGAAATTTAATTGTGGATGCCATATTAGAACGAGCGCGCGAATTAAAACAAGCCTTAATCGATTTTGTCTTTGACGCAGAAGGTGAACTGGCACAAGCACTGGAAACCTATGCAGCGGAACAGTCGCGCCGTGGTTCGGGGGATAGCAAACAGCAGGATTGGATAATTCACAGCTTTGTAACAGAAGGGAAAGTTAGTGATAAGTCACCGCTAGATTTGTTTGTGGAAAGTCATCCAGATTGGTCTGATACAGAACGCAACCTCATCAACAGTTGGCATCGTAGTTTTATTGGCTTATTTGCCGCAACTAAAATCCTACCTGATGGCTTTGAATTGATGAACTGGCTGACAGAAAAACACTATATTGTTAAGCCAACTGATGCACAAACACTTGAGGAAATGTCTCGATTAAAAGAAGGAGAAATTTTACTAACTCGCATTGCTCCCGTAACCGACACTTACTGGATGTTTTTTGGTCCTTATACATTGATGGGTAGATTGGGTAAACCAAAACTAGCAGTAGCAATTGGTAATTTCAAAGACAACTACAAAAACAATCTTTACGGGGATGCTCCAGAATTACTAGAAGAAGCTTGGCAGTCGGTAGAGCAGTATAACCAGCAGTTTGTTGACTTTTTTGGCAACGATGAAATCACACTGCCTGGATACCAACTTAATAAAAAAATAGTTGAATTCCAAGAATTAATGACTGAGAAACGCTTGGCAGAAGCAGGCATTGATACTTCAAAATCATTAGCTGAAGCCGCTGAAGCAGCGGGAATTGACGAAGAAGAAATCAAAGCAGCAGCAGAAGAATTGGGTGCTGATTCCAAAGTAGTTTCTCAGATATTTAACAGTAAAACAGGCAATAACAAAATGGTGATGCCAAAGGTTGATTTGCCTGCCGAACTTAGGAAAGCAGAACAAGTAACGGCTCTTTCTCATCCCCGTTGGGGACAAATGTTTTTACCAACATACAGTAAGGTAAAAGCAATTTTAGAAGCCGATGAGTTGCAAAGCGTTGAAGGTTCAGAAAAACTAATTCGCTACTATCTAGAAGACAAAAGTATTAATGCCTTCGTTTGGTATCGATTAGCTCAACAGTACCCGACTCAATTAGAAAAGGTGTTACAAACTGTCCTACAGCGTCCATTTCGCTTGGAAAGTGACTTGGACGCACTTTTACAAGAATTCAACAAACCGATTGAGCCAGAGTTACCAGAAATTGCTAGTGTACCGATACATCTGCATAATTTGTTTCAAGAAGCTTTGGCAGATGTGAATAAATCTAAGTCTAAGGATAAGGCTAAAAAGCCGGCGGCAAAGGGTTTTCAACGAAGTTAACATATGTAGTAAGCGCTTCAGCACTTTTTAAGCTTTTTAAGCACTGAAGTGCTTACTACGATTACCGAGTCGTAACTGTTAATACCTGCGGTGGGGTAGCGTCTGGCGGATAGAGGAAGTCTACTTCTACTTCTGAGCGATCGCCTGCTTTCAAATTTAGCAATGCCAACGCTTCACCAACTTGACCTCTCTTTTGTACCAAATGTAAAAGCTTAGTCTGCGGCTTTCCTTGCTCATCTTTGTAACGTACTTGCACTGTACCACGAAATAATACTTGCGGTCCTGGTGTACTCAAAAAGCGTAACCCTCGATTTACCAATCGGTCTTCCTTGAGTGGTGTTTGCATTGATATAGTCACAATCCGCCGACTTTGAGTATTGTTGTATAGCGGCAACTTGAGACTATATTGAATTCCATAGTTACCATGAGCGCGATATGCGGTGTCAGGATATCGCACTAACATGGGCGCACTTTGAATTTGATTAGTACCAAGGCTACCAGCAGGAATTGTACTCAGGGCGTAGGAAAATGCTTGACCGGGTTGGGGAATAGTCAGATATTTAGCTTGGGGACGATCCACCAATAAAGCTTTCCACTCTGAACCCTGTGCAACTCCAGCGACACGACCATATATTATTGGTTTGCCGATGTTTTCTGGGGGAGTAGGTATTTTATCACGTGGTCCTGCCAAATCACCATTATTTAGGAGATTTTGCCACTCTTGCACAGAAGGCGATCGCTCACTACCATCGGGATTTGTCGGCGCAAACATAGCTAAGCTGGCGGCATAAACTGTGCCATTACTTTGCAGGTGTATTAATGTAGACCGACCATTCAACGGCGGTGTCAATTCCTTAACGGGAATTGGCTGATTTAACAACATCTGACTTTGCCCAGGTGGAATGATAATTTGGGCAGGGAAAATTTGTTGTCGCATTCCTCTTAAAACATCAGTCATCACGCGATCGCCTGGACCTGCAAAAACTGTACCCAAAGGATTTTGACTAAAAGTTGGCAATTCAACAAACGGCGCATCTGGTTGACTTAAATAACTCGCCCCCTGCAAAACATTCACCTTCACCGATTGCTTCGTAGGGTTGTGCAGAATTATCCCTAGATACAATGTCCGCAAATTATCTGGTGGTTCAGCCCTAGCAATGTGATGGGCAAAAATATCAAATCGCCCCCGAAAGGGAAAATTCAAATGTGCCTGTGGTACTTTTTTCCCATCTGCTGGAAAGGTAGAGAGTAAAATCCCTTCTTTCAAAACTAATTCTGGACTATTACTGTTAAACACTGGCACATTATCTAACTGTCCTGGTAAAGGACGCACTTCTTGCTGTTGTACCACTTCCTCTGGTTGTGGCGGGAGAGGAGTTGTTTGGGCGATGGGAAAAATTAGTAAAAACGGCAACATATATCTACATATTTGTTCACTATTCAGACGCGGACAACTTTATAAAAGTGCCAGTTTGTGAATAATTAATAAGAAATCGGCAAAAATTACCAAAAAATTTTCTTTTTGCAAAATTGGAACGTGAACAAAGATACAAGGAACAGTGAGTTGGCGCTGCCTCAGGTAGTCCAACACTGAATAATAAAGACCCTCACAGACGAATTTACCACAGTCATGGCTAATCTCAATTGCCGTCGCTTCCGCCACTAGTTGCTCTAAATCTACCGTTGTCTGTAAAATACTTTCTGCGTAACTGGCATTTTTTTCTACACTTAATTGCTTACGGCTTTCTGCCATGCCACAACAGATAATGTAATCGGGTTTTAACTCATCGATTTTCGCCTTCACCTGAGAACTGGCAAGCTGCACATCTACTGGTAACTGCCGCAAAAAAGTTAAATCATAAGGGAGCGAGTTAAGTTTGCCGACTTCTATCAATAAATCATCAGAGGAATTTGACTGTTGATGAGGTAGCCAAATGTCAAAAGAAGTTAATAGCATTCTTTGCTTCATAAGAAATGTTATTTAGAATAGAAAAAGCCTCCCTAATAAATTTACAAGGAGCAGGTAAATGCCGGTGATTGCAGTTATAGATTACGAGATGGGAAATTTGCATTCAGTCTGCAAGGGCTTGGAAAAAGCAGGGGCAACTCCCAAGATTACTCATTCTTCAAAAGATTTAGAACAAGCAGATGCAGTTATTTTGCCGGGAGTGGGAGCATTTGATCCAGCGGTGCAACACCTGCGAGCGCGTGGTTTGGAAAAACCAATAAAAGAAGCGATCGCTAGCGGCAAACCTTTCTTAGGCATCTGCTTAGGACTACAAATTCTGTTTGAGTCCAGTGAAGAAGGCAAACTACCAGGACTCGGAATTATTAAGGGAAAAGTGCGGCGGTTTGTTCCGGAACCGGGAATTACTATTCCTCACATGGGTTGGAATCAACTACAACTGACTCAACCAAAAAGTATTTTGTGGGAGCATTTACCTTATCAGCCTTGGGTATATTTTGTCCATTCTTACTATGTTGACCCAGTTGATCCCCAAGTCCGCGCCGCCACTGTCACCCACGGTAATCAAACAGTCACAGCTGCGATCGCAACCGATAACCTGATGGCAGTCCAATTCCATCCCGAAAAATCCTCTAATATAGGTCTGCAAATCCTTTCTAATTTTGTTTCTCAAGTCCGCGAAAAAATTCCTGCATAATATAATTGTGAATCTTATATTTCGTCCTTTGTCATTAGTCCTTTGTTGCTCAAGACCAATGACGAATGACCATTGACTAACGATAAATCAAGAATGAGTCTGAGAATTTACGGGAATCGCCAGATAAAAACTTTACCTGGGCAAGATACCCGACCCACGAGTGCGCGGGTACGGGAGGCAGTTTTTAATATTTGGCAGGGAGAAATAGCAGGTTGTCGCTGGCTGGATTTGTGCGCTGGTAGTGGTTCAATGGGCGCAGAGGCTTTGTCTAGAGGAGCCAGCGAAGTTGTAGGGATTGAACAGTCGAGCCGAGCCTGTGCCATTATCCAACAAAACTGGCAGCAGGTAGCTCATGAAGATCAGGAATTTCAGGTGCTGCGGGGAGATGTATTGCAGCGCTTAAAAAGCTTATCAGGAAAGCAATTTGACAGAATTTACTTCGATCCGCCTTATGCCAGTAAATTGTATCAGCCAGTGTTAGAAGCGATCGCTCAATATCAGCTTTTAGATCGTGAAGGGGAAATAGCAGCAGAACATAGTCCCCAAGATTGGACAGATCCTGTGATTTCTGATTGGGAAATATGTCGCCAGAAAGTTTACGGTAAAACTGCTTTGACATTCTACACAATTGTGGAATGAGGGCAGAGGAGTAGGGGAAGCTGGGGGATGAGG
>CAXTNZ010000344.1:0-6166 GCA_964245695.1 uncultured bacterium
CCTCATCTACCACTCTCCCCTTTTGAGATGAAAGCAGTGGCGCTATTCCCCGCAGAGAATCCCAAAGATGTTTTTCCCAAAACTCTTGGGGGTCGGTGATGCGAGTTAAATTTAACTGGCGGTTGCCTTCGAGGATTAATTCATAAAGCCGCTGAAATTGCCCCTGCTGTTGGGCAGTGGGGGTCCAATTGAGAGTTTGCTGCCAAATGTCAACCATCTCCGGCAACAAGGGAGTGCTTACTTCCATTTTGGATTTTGGTGTCAAGAGTTAAGAGTCAAGAGTAATTCTCCTATTCTCCCAAGACAAACGCATCTAAATTAGTCTTGACAAAATACCCTTTATGTATAGGACATAAAAATCACGAATCTATTAGCCAATTTGCTGATCAACAAGTGCGAACCCAAACCAATATTTTTTTCACTACTGCAATTATTAATGCGATTGAAACCGAACTTGTTAAGATTGAGGCTGTATTATTGACACTCCGACGTTTGCCCTGCCTACTCCCCAAGTCTCCTTGTGTTTCCATTTCCCCTTTCCCCAAATCATGCGGCTGGTTGAGGTTCTTTGACTTTGGCTGCCAGTGACGTAGGATCAACTGATTGTAGTTCACCGTGGTTGAGTGTCCAACAACGGTCTGCGATCGCCAACATATCTCCAGCGTCATGTGTTACCACCAACAGTGTCCAATCTTGTTTTAGTTTCGCCAATAAATTTACCAGTTGCCGACGCATTGACCAATCCAATCCGGCTGTAGGTTCGTCTAACAGCAGTACATGTGGCTGGCGAATCAACTGCACCGCCAAAGCCAAACGCCGCTGCTGACCCCCACTTAAAGCATGAGGTGATGTACTTAGTGATAAATGCTCTAATCCGACTTCATTTAGTGCCTGCCTAACTCGCTCTCCCCCTAGTTCTGGATGTCCCAAGCGCAATTCTTCTAAAATCGTACCACCGCAAAAATGCCGCTCTGGAAACTGAAATACCAATCCGGCTAATTGTTGTAACTGTTCAGCTATAAGTTCTTGTTCGCGCCATAAGACTGCGCCAGATGTAGGTTCCGCTAGTCCAGATAAAATTTCTAATAAGGTACTTTTGCCAGATCCACTCGGACCAATGATTAGACCCAGTTTTTGTGGTGGTAAGTCCAAATTGAGTGATTTAAGAATTGGTGTTGGGCAAGCTGTGGGGTGATAAATTAGATTTCTGAGATAGAGCATTTGTTAAGATTACCAAAAAGTAGGCAAATTACTGATTAACTACATTAAGAGCAGCTGGAAAATTCGGAAAATTTTCTATAGTTCATTACCAGCCCTAAAAATTTAATCTAGCAGCAAGAAACATCCAGCTTCTCACCGAAGTTCTCAGCAAAGGAGCCTTTGCCAGAGACTTCTCTTTATTGTGGCAGACTTACCCTTGAACAATGGCTACAACAAGCATGGGAACTGGGAAAAATTAGCCAGGTCAAACTTTGTATAAAATTTTTCCTAAAACGAACGTAATCGGTTAACCATTTTTTGCATTCTAAGTAACACATACAACTATTTCAACCGTAATTATTCTGAGGTTAACAATGACTGAACTGTTTTCTGCTCCTCAAACAATTTTGTCTGCGAAACTTGTTAAGCTGGCACAGGCAGCTTTTGCAGCAGCGATCGCCCTCAATTTGTCGATCAGTTCCTCTCTAGCCGCCGATCCCTTTCGTACTAGCGCTCCTCGTAAAATTGGCGACAAAACCGAAGCAGCTTTCAAGGCGATTTTCTTACAGGGCAACTATCGTGAGGCAGGGCGCTACCTGCAACAAGCAGAATCTAGTGAGGCAAATGAACCCCTAGCTTATGCGATGAAGGCATCCTTAGCATATGTCAATCAAGATTGGGCTACCTTAGACACATACAGCAAGAAAACTCTGGAAACCGGACAAAATCTGATTACTACCGATGCCTTGCGTGGCAATTTATACACTGCTGTCGGTCATTTTTTAGAGGGTGCGGTAATTCTCCAGCGTCAAGGTACACTCAACGGTGCGCCGCAAGCTTTAACACGGCTGCGGCAAGTCTATCAATATTTAGACAAAGCCGAAGCCATTTCTGCCAACGATCCAGAACTGAATTTAGTCAAGGGCTATATGGATTTGATGCTGGCTGTGAATCTGCCTTTTGCCAATCCAGAACAAGCAATTCAACGATTAGAAAAAAATGCGGCTCCTCAGTATTTAGTGGATCGCGGTGTTGCTCTTGCTTACCGGGACTTAAAACAGTACTCTCAGGCGCTAGAGTATGCAAATCGTGCTTTGAAAACGACATCCGACAACCCAGAGTTGTATTATCTTAAAGGGCAAATCCTTCAGGAACAGGGTAAAAACGAAAAAAGGCAGCAACTGATGCAGGAGGCGATCGCTAATTTTGACAAAGCACTCGCTAAAAAATCTCAATTGCCAGATAATTTAGTTAAACAAATTGAACGCGAACGCCGGAATGCTACCAACCGCGTGAATAATACTGGAAGATAATTGGTAACTGCTAATTGGGATTAGGGATTAGGGATTAATCTTTCGTACCAGTCACTAGTCCCCAGTCCCCAGTTCAAGCGTACCCATTACCTAGTACCAGCCCTGGGATGCTTATTTTTGGTGAGAGTAATTAAGATATAGCGGCAAATGCATATTCAATTCCGTGAATTTAACGCTTTTGATGTCTGGATTTGGCTGAATTTCAGCACAATTCCTTCCCAGCGAGAAAAACAGTATGTAGAAGAGGTTTTCAATTCCTGGTTTTACCTAGGTAAGTTAGGTGCATTTAATGCAGAAAATCTCCAGGTACAGGACACAGGACTTGATATCAGCTACATGGATTATGATGTCAAGGGTTATGACAAAAGCTTGCTGGCGCTAATGCACAACATGGGTGAGTTTGAGTATCAAGAAACCTGGGCGCGTTGCTGGTTTGACTTGGGAACTAGTGATGCGATCGCCCTAGATATTTTAATCAACTCCCTCACACAACTAAGTCAGGAATATGTGACTATTGAAGAGTTATATATCGGCGGCGAAAATGCAGATTGGCCTGTCGAAGACAGCGACAGTCGTCACTTTATGGATAATAATTAATCACAACAATGCATAAATCAGGTGAAATTCGCGTCTTAGCTTTGGGACTAATTCGCGATGGCGATCGCACTTTCATTTCCGAAGGCTATGATCCAGTTAAGCAGCAAACTTTTTACCGCGCAATGGGCGGTGGTGTTGACTTTGGCGAAACAAGTAAGACCGCACTCCAGCGGGAATTTCAAGAAGAAATACAAGCGGAATTAACTAACATTCGCTACTTGGGCTGTATAGAAAATCTGTTTACTTTCAACGGTAAACAAGGTCACGAAATCTTGCAAGTATATCAATGTGACTTTGTAGATCCGAAGTTTTATCAACTTGAAAAATTAGTCTTTGCTGAAGGTGAAAGACAGAAAACTGCACTATGGGTGGAAATTAACCGTTTCAAATCCGGAGAATTAAAGTTAGTACCTGAGCAGTTTTTCGAGTATTTGTAATACCATTTTGATTTAATGATGCTACAAATAGATGCGGTAGAGACACGATATATCGCGTCTCTACATTTAGGATTTGATTTAGCCACTGGATTCGATACCGTCGCAAGTGTTGACGGTGAGAACTTTAGAAAAGTGATAGGGTAATGGGGTGAGTTGTCCCCATTTCACTTTCCGGCGTAGAAAAAGGCAATTTCTTTGTCTTTCAAAGGTGCAAAACCTGCGTCTACAAGCTTTTTGTCGAGTTCTGCTTGAGGAATGTGTTTTGCGCCAATTCGCACGATGCGCGATCGCATAGTATTAGATACGCCACTGCGCTGTCTATTTGCCTCTAGCGCCATGACTTCAGTGTACAATTCTAACTTGGTAGGGGGAATCGGAGAACCGTCAAAATCAATTCCCTGGGCGATCGCTTCATCAATAGCATCAGCACCTGTGGTAGTTTGGTTCCCTTGGTTAATTTCAGCAGGCATGGCAATTTAATTAGTTTAAAGGCTATAAGTATATTTTACCAGTCTTAGGGAATGGCAAGTTATTGGTGGTACTTTGTGACAATTAACCATTATCAACGAAGAATCCTTACTTCTGTTATTGCGTGTTTGCATATACGCTTGTCACTTTTAGAGTTTTTAGTTTAATCTCAAACCAACGGTGTAGCAATAGGTGGTGCTATGTCTGAACCTCACACTCCTCATCAAAAAGAGCGTACTCTAGAAAAAGCTCTGACAAACAAAATCATAGATGATTGTTTTGATCACTCTGAAAGCTGGCTGCGAGCCATTTTGCGGATGTGTATCTTCTCTTTGACTCATTTAGATGGACAACCAGTGTTTGTCGTTGAGTGTCCAAATCAAGCCGTAGCTAAGCGATTGAGTCGCAAGACTTATCCTTTTCGAGGAATTGTATATTATTTAATTGACAACTTTGATGGTAGCGATCGCACTCTGTTTTGCTATCAAGAACGTACTGGCGGTAATTGGCGCTGTTTTGATACCAGCACTAACTCTTGGAAAACTTTGAGTAGTTTGCATTCCACCAATCGCGCCGATTGATAGTTAGTTAATTTGTCAACAGTCAATAGTCAATAGTCAATAGTTTTTGCCAGTTACTAATGACTAATGACTAATAGACCTATGAGTGGAAATTAATTATGCGCTTCTTTGAAACCCTTCCTAGAGACGTTTCTGGAAACGTCTCTAGATAATTTTCTTTCGATGACTAATGACGAGAGTGACGCGTCACTAAACCACCGACAAACGCCCCCAAGACTGTACCCGTCCACAGTCCTGTGGTGCTGCCTTGCCACATTGCCCCTGGTGTCACCCAAGCGTTACACATCTGTTGGAAAACCCAAGCTTGGTTTTGACACTTCTGGCTATGGAGAATTAAAGTGATTTGCCCACTGATGTAACCACCAAAAAATCCTGACGTTAGCGCCAAAAAGGTGCAAATTAGAACTCTGTTTTTAGTCATTTGTCGTTTTTCAAAAGTCATTTGTCAATAGTTAACAGTCCATATTAATTACTTTTGACTATTGACTATGAACTATCGACTTGGCGCAGCGGTTCAACCTGTATTTCTCATGCCGGCGGCAATACCGTTAATGGTTAACAATGCCCCTCGCAGTAACTCGCCCTTGCTGTAACGAGAGTGAATAACCCCAGAGGTTGTATTATTCATCGACTGCCGTAGGCGCTTGAGCAGGGAAACTTGGATAAAACCCAATGGTACAATTGTTCCATTGCGTAATTGCACCGAGCGCTGCAACACAGGATCGCCATCCAAAAGTCGTTTGTGGTCTGTGATTTTTAGTACCAAATCGCGTGTAAGATAGAATTCGCTGGCAATTTGCTGAAAAACTTTGTCAAAGCGAGCTTTATCTTCAGGTTTAGACAATTCCTGGACGTAGTGCTGCGCCATTTGAATGTCTACTTTTGCCAAGGTCATTTCTGCCTTGGAAATTACCATCTTGAAGAAAGGCCACTTGACATAAAAGTAACGCAACAATTTTAAATGTTCTTCAGGTTCTTCATTCAAGAATTCTTGCAAAGCTGTGCCGACACCGTACCAAGAAGGCAGCAAAAACCGGGTTTGTGTCCAGCTGAAAACCCAAGGAATCGCTCGCAGACTGCTTAAATCTTTTTTACCGGATGGACGACGCGCTGGACGGGAGCTAATTTGCAGCTGGCTAATTTCTTCAATTGGGGTTACTTGGTGGAAGAAGTCGATAAAATCGGGTTGCTCGTAAATCAGAGAGCGATAATGTGTACGCGATCGCGCTGCTAACTCTTCCATAATCTCATTCCAGGGTTCAATATCATCAAACCCTGTCCGCAACAAGCTAGCTTGGATTACAGCTGTGGTGATGGTTTCCATATGGTACAAAGCCAAATCCTGCAACGAGTATTTGGAAGCCAAAACTTCACCTTGTTCTGTAATCTTGATTCGCCCATTGATACTGTGACCTGGTTGAGCCAAAATAGCCTCATAAGCCGGTCCCCCACCGCGTCCCACAGAACCGCCACGACCGTGGAAAATCCGCACATTCACGCCATAATATTCGTCTATTTTCTTCAATGATTTTTGCTCTTTATGAATATCCAAGTTACTGCTTAAAAAACC
>CAXTNZ010000345.1:0-6139 GCA_964245695.1 uncultured bacterium
TTCAATATAGCGAGCTTAAATATCTTTGTCAACTATTTTCTAAAAAAAAGTTTTTAGGATGTTTTTCTGAAAGCTAGAAGGCATAGATAGTAAGGGTTTTAGGTTAAAGTATTCCAGAAAGTTGCTAAGGAGGCAATCAAGTTGTGAGCAAGATTGGTGTTTTGCCGCCAAGGCTAGTGTTAGACCCGCTGTTGCATGACTGGTTATTTGAGGATGTAGGTCGGGGCGATCGCACAACCCAAAGTCTTTTAGCCGAGAATACAAGTGAAGGAAAAGCCAGGTGGGTCACGAAAGCGTCAGGGGTGATGGCTGGCTTACCAGTGGCTGCAAGAGTGTTTCAGCTTTTAAACGAAAAATTTAGCTTTACTGCTGTTGCGGCTGAAGGGCAATGGTGTGAACCAGGAGAAGTAGTAGCAGAAATGCAAGGTTCACTCGATGCACTGTTAATGGGGGAAAGGGTTGCTCTCAACTTAGCTATGCGTCTTAGTGGTATTGCGACGCTGACTCGTAAATATGTAGAGCAAATAGCGGATTTACCAGCTCAGTTGGTTGATACGCGCAAAACTACACCAGGGCTGAGACTTTTAGAAAAATACGCGACTCAGGTGGGAGGAGCGATTAATCACCGCATGGGTTTGGATGATGCAGTCATGATAAAAGATAATCACATTGCGGCGGCGGGTGGAATTGGGGAAGCAATTATCCGCATCCGTTCGCAAATCCCTTATCCCCTAACAATAGAAGTAGAGACGGAAAACTTAGACCAGGTCAAAGAAGCCTTACAGCACAAAGCTGACATTATTATGTTAGACAATATGTCCCTCGCTTTGATGCGTGAGGCGGTGCAGATAATTCGCAACATGGATACGCACGTTAAAATTGAAGCTTCAGGTAATGTGACTTTGGAAACTATTTGCGCTATTGCTGAAACTGGTGTGGACTATATTTCAAGTAGTGCGCCGATTACACAGTCAAAGTGGTTGGATTTGAGTATGAAAATTCAATGATTACCCCACCCGTTGTCCCTGATTTACAAGCGAGGAGGAAGATAGATTGAAGACGGACGGACAGCAATTAAACTAAAAATAGGCAAAATTTGCGCTCGCATAGATTTATAAATTTCCCGCAGAAAGCGAAGGCACGAAGTTTTCCCATGAAGGCATCCCACTATCAAAAAATTGGCGTTAGCGAAGCGGGGCGGAACGCACGTCGCAATCACAGCAAATGTGATTGCGATCGCCTCTTTTTTTTCCGTTCTTACGGATATGGGACGACCCACAACGCGGACATTCCATCCAGTTTTTCCTCAATTCATACCGCCATTATGCAACGCCCAAATACCTTTTCTTATAATCCGCGTTAATGAAAATAATGTTGGGTAACGCAAGCGTTATCCAACATACATCTTGGAGCGAATCTTACAACATGATTGAGATTTTCTAAGAGTTCAGCAAATTACGTTGCGCTAACTCTACAAAGAGAACACCGTAACAGCCTCGATACGCTGCTTCCTTACGACCAACTTCTGCGGGTTTAGACTTATTATCGTCGTATTCTTGCCGTACTATCTGCGCCATCTCTTCAATTGTTGCTTCAAGCAAATCTTTTGGAGGGGTAAGCCATTCAAATTTTGCTTCTTCCCACGCAGAGCGAGAAATATTGGCTCGGAATGCTGCAAGCATTGGATAAAGTAGACCAGCAGGTAAATGTCCGCTAATAGTACTACCAGCAAAGTATGCTGGTCGATTTCTATTCTTTTCTGAGCGAACGCGATTCTGTTTTTTCGCATTGCTCACCTTTAGTCGCCCTAGTGTAGGCTGTTCAACCGCAAACTGCTGTATCCAATCCGTTAAAACGAGAATTTCATGCAAGTGCGGTATCATGAGCTTGAAAGCGGAATCATTGGACTTAGTGTCCTCTATGAAAGTATCAAGGACAACTTTTGGTTGACTGAAAATAGTATGTGGGTGAGTTTTTCTATCAGGAAATTTTTTGATATTGAGTAAGCTCATGTACATAATAACCTGCTGAATATCAACATCACCAGAGTCCCCCTGACGATATGCGATTTGGTCAGCACCACGTTTTCCCTCAAGAGATTTCCTAATATCGTCAAACGTTCCCCTTAAGTTTTCCAAACTTGGATTATCGACTTGCAAAGACCGATTCAAGCCCTCAGCCATTTCGCTAATGATGGGTGCATCTGCACCACCCATCTCAAAAATGTGCAGACGAACGTAAGGCTCCCAATTTTCAGGTTTTTCAGGATCTTCCGCTACCTGACGAATAGCTTGAAAAGTATGACCTCCGTTCACCAACCCATGTCTCTGAGGGTCACTAAACCTCAAGGTCAATACTCCTTGCCCTCCCCCTTCTTTTACGTGGTCTACTTTCTCGGTTAGTAAGTAAATACCTTGGTTCTTGATAACAAACCTTTCTGGCTCTTCCATGAGAGTTGTAACTATGGCACGGGCTACAGAACCTGTCAGCTCATCTTTCTTATTAAAGCGAGGAATACGCGGATTGACAGACATCCAATCTTTCAAATTTTCTGGTAAATCTGATGCGCGTACAAAACAAGTTGCAAGCTTTGGCTTCTTGCCATCGCCTAGACCATAAAAAGGTACAGGTAAAGCACGATACTCATCCGCTGGCAAGCAAAATTCAAATGCGTCCATATATTTTATTGAGTTACAGAGGGTTATACCCACTGCGCTAACTATGGCGCTGAATCAAAGGCTCTTGCGAGACTTTTGACTAAACCAGTGCGAATAAAAGTGTTTCACTTTACCATTAATTTGTCAAGCCTCCAGACTTATACTGAGGAGTTGCGATCACACCCCCAGACATCAATGAAAAAACTATGTATTATAATACTACATAATGATCTGGAAGTTGGAGTAAGGCTTAAAATGCTTGTGTTAGCCGAAACTCAAAATAAAAGCCAGAAAATTGGCATAACCGAAAATTAATCATGAACGCTACACAAGAACAACTTAAAGTAAAATTACAACAGGCGATGGGAGCGGCTTTTGGCGCAGAGTACGCGGAAGCTGATCCAATTTTGGTATCTACGAGTAATCCTAAATTTGGTGACTATCAAGCGAACGTTGCTTTATCACTGAGTAAAAAGTTAGGACAGCAACCGAGGGCGATCGCTTCCGCTATCCTTGAGAAATTGGATGTAAGTCAAATCTGCGAACCTCCAGAAATTGCTGGTCCTGGCTTTATCAACCTGAAACTGAAAACAGCATACCTGGAAGCACAAGTAAAAACGATTCAGACCGATCCTCGTTTGGGGATAGCACCAACCAAAAATCCTAAGCGGGTAATTGTCGATTATCCCAGTCCGAACATAGCCAAAGAAATGCATGTAGGACATTTGCGTCCAGCGGTAATTGGAGATTGTATTTCCCGAATCTTGGAATTTGTTGGTGATGATGTAATCCGGATTAGTCATGTGGGAGACTGGGGAACTCCCTTTGGGATGCTTATCGCTTATTTGCAAACCGAGTATCCAGAAGCGCTGACAAGCGATGAAACATTAGATTTAGGAGATTTGTCTTCATTTTACCGTCAAGCGAAAAAACGCTTTGATACCGATGACGAGTTTAAGGAAACGGCTAGACAGGCTGTAGTACACTTACAGTCTGGTGATGAAAAGACTCTATTAGCATGGAAAATTGTCTGTCAACTATCTAGTAGAGCATATCAACTAATTTACAATTTAATGGGGGTTGCTCCCTTTATTGAGCGCGGTGAATCGTTCTACAATGCATTATTGCCTGAAATAGTAGAAGAATTGGATAAACTGGGGCTGCTAGTAGAAAATCAAGGAGCGAAATGCGTTTTTCTCCAAGGCTTTACAAATAGGGATGGTGAACCTCTACCTTTAATTGTGCAAAAATCGGATGGTGGTTATAACTACGCAGCTACCGATTTAGCCGCAATTCGTTATCGGGTTAAGGTAGATAAAGCTCAACGGGTAATTTATCCAGTTGGTGCAGAACAGAGTAATCATTTCGCCCAGATTTTTCAAGTGGGACGGCGAGCAGGTTGGATTACAGATAATATAGAGTTTGTTCACACACCCTTTGGTTTAGTCTTGGGTGAAGATGGTCAGAAGTTGAAAAGTCGGTCTGGGGATGCGGTACGGTTACAAAATTTGTTAGATGGTGCGATCGCTCACGCCAGGAAAGACCTAGAAACCAGATTACAAGAAGAAGGACGCTCAGAAACTGAAGACTTTATTAACCATGCAGCCCAAGTAGTTGGTATCAGTGCAGTTAAATATGCTGACTTGAGCCAAAACCGCACGAGCAACTACATCTTTAGCTACGATAAAATATTTGCTTTGCAAGGTAATACAGCGCCTTATATGCTGTATGCTTATGCGCGGATTCAGGGAATTAGCCGCAAGGGTGACATTAACTTTGAACAGTTAGGAGACAATGTTAAAGTTTTGTTGCAGCATGAAACAGAAGTGACGCTCTCCAAGCATTTATTACAGTTGGATGAAATTATTAGTGCGGTTGAGCAAGATTTGCTACCCAATCGTTTGTGCGAGTATTTATTTCAACTGAGTCAGAAGTTTAATCAGTTTTATGACCGTGATCGCGGAGTTCGAGTGCTCGATGCAGAAGAACCGTTGCGGACATCCCGGTTAGTTTTATGCGATTTGACTGCTAGAACTTTGAAACTGGGACTTTCCTTGTTGGGAATTCAGGTATTGGAGAGGATGTAGGATTGACATTAAGGATGAAGCCGGAAATTTTTCATGCTTTATCCTTTTTTTCTTACTTCTTATACCAATTTAATATGAAGCTGCATAGAAAAGAGCTTCTAAAATAAAGTTATAAGAGGAGATAGACATTACCTGCTCAAATGTTAATTGCTCGAACAATTGTTGTATGCGAGTGCGTAAATCTTGCAAAGAAGAAAAAAGTTCATTTTTGAGAGATTTTTTGAGAAACTGCCAAAGCCTTTCAATTGGATTAAGTTCAGGGGAATGAGGTGGTTGAAGCAAGGGAATAATATTTTCAGGCCATTTAATTGCACAACTTATATGAGCAGGAGCTTGGTCAATTTGTAAAATTGCATAATAGTACGCCTAATTGCTGAGATAGCCAGTCTAAAAATTGTTGAAAATAGTTACCGTTGAGTTTGGGGTAAACTTGAGTGGAAATGTTATCTTGTTAATGGTTCAATTGCACCATAAATCCAAAAATTTTCCCTTTCCCATTTAACGGATACAGTTGGCTTGACTCCAGAAGCCGTAATCACTTTTCCTGTCAGAGTTTTTAATCCCACCCTAGTTTCATCCTGACACAAGTAATGAACGCATTTTCCTGGCGCTAGATGTTCCTCTAGACAATTGAGAATAATCCCGAGTTTTTTTTAAACTCAGATAATAATTTTTCGTCTTGCTTATGGCTTTGAGGACGAGGTACTTTTAGTTTTGCTCCTAATCTATATCGAACCCAGGCATAAACTGTTGCATACTCTATATCAAGTCCATGTTCTTGTTTCAACCACTCAACTATTGCACCATAGCTACTAAAGCCTTTTCCTGTTTTTAACTCCTCCTCAAGTGCTGCGATCGCTGCGTCATGAATTTTCCGTTTTGCCCCTGGTGCTTTTTTGATTTATAATAAGCCTGACATCCCATCAGTTCTGTACTTCTGCAACCATCTCGTGACCGTTGAAATATCTCTTGCCAAGCGTTTTCCGATTTCTTGCTGCTCCTTAACCTGCCCACTTTTTATCCACCACAGCATCTGTAGTTTTTCTTTCTGGTTTCCTAAGTTGGCTGTTTGTAGACGTTTTTTAAGTTCTTCTTCGCTCTCTGCGATTTCAATCTTAAAAGGGCGGCTCATGGTTATTTTAATTTATCGAGTTTGTTTTCTCTATTATATGCAGCTTCATATTAAATTGGTATTAGGAGGCGATCGCAAAAATATATGGTACAAACACCACAAAAAGTCATAAGTTTAGAAGAGTTTCTTCAGCTACCAGAAACCGAACCCGCTAGCGAGTACATTAGACCTCTTGCAAAAGTCGCTCAGGAAGATTTGATCTTGGGGCGACAAAGCTCGTAATTGTAGAGAGCAGCAATTAGATTAAACCTTAAACTAAATCT
>CAXTNZ010000346.1:0-6131 GCA_964245695.1 uncultured bacterium
CCTCTTATCGAAATCCCGGCGGGTAAGTTTGAGATGGGTAGCAACTCAATTGATGCTCTTGATAACGAGCGTCCTGCACATTGGGTCTATTTAGACACATACTATATTGACCGTTACCCCGTGACTTGTGGGCAGTATCGGGCATTTATAAAGGCGGGGGGCTACCAAAATCCGCGTTGGTGGTCAAAGGCTGGCTGGGAATGGCTGCAAATAGAGCGGGTACAAGAACCGCTTTATTGGCAAGACAATTTAACTACGAACAATCACCCAGTTTGTGGTGTTAGTTGGTACGAAGCAGAAGCATATTGCCGTTTTGTCGGTAAGCGCTTACCTACAGAAGCCGAGTGGGAAAAAGCAGTTAGTTGGGATGCGGATATGAATCGTCGCCGCATCTATCCTTGGGGTGATGAACAACCAACACCTCAACATTGTAATTGCCTTCGTGTAGCGTCTCCCAAGGAGAATCGCTTAATTGCTAACACAACACTAGTAGATGCCTACCCATCTGGGCAAAGTGCCTATGGTTTGTATGATACTTTGGGCAATGTCTGGGAATGGACTGCTTCCTGGTTTGATGGCTATGAGAAGTTCGAGAGTTACCCATATGTAGGTTACTCACAAGTTTATTTTGACCAACAACACCGCGTTTTAAAAGGTGGTAGTTGGGCAACTAGTCCTTTCGCACTGCGTTCTAGTTTTCGCAACTGGTATCATCCCAGCGTGCGTCAGATTTTCGCCGGGTTTCGCTGCGCCGGTTAGCAACTAGGGATTAGGAAAGAAATATAAAATAAACTCTTGCCAATCCCTGCAAATTTAAGGTGAAAATCGCAAAAGATAGCCATCACGCCTAAGTAATCTAGCTCAGGCGTGATGTTATTTGATATGGCTTCATGTTTCACTATCTTTGGTTTGAGGTTTGCAAATAAGATTGCAACCTATCACACCAAGCAAACGGAGATTCAATGACAATATCTAAAGCTGTCGGCACTCAGGTTACTTCCCAAAATACCATTGAAAAACGCTTAGAGATACAGCATTTGCTAGAACCAACCTTGGTTGTCTCTTCTAGTGCTGGAAGTGATGTGGTTAAGGGATTAACTCAAACACCCAAATCCCTACCTCCTCGTTACTTCTACGATGACCGTGGTTCTGAGTTATTTGAGCAAATCTGCGAGTTACCAGAATATTACGTTACGCGGACGGAAACGGCAATTTTACAAAAGTGTGCTAGTGAAATTGCCAAAATTACAGGGGATTGCGAACTGGTGGAACTTGGCAGCGGTAGCTCTACCAAAACCCGTATTATACTTGATGCATACAAGCAGTTAGGCTATCCTTTGCGTTATCTGCCGATTGACGTGAGTGCAGGTATGTTAGAAACTAGTGCCAAGCAGCTATTAACAGATTATCCCTCATTGCAAGTTCATGCGATCGCCGGAACTTATGAAATGGCTCTAGCGCAACTTTTACCAAAGCAATTACCCAGCAGAATGATTTGTTTTATCGGTAGCACATTGGGTAATCTTAATCCTCAAGAGTGTGATGTATTTTTATCGGAAATTAAAGATGCTTTGCAAGTGGGAGAGTATTTTTTATTGGGGGTAGACTTGCAAAAGCCGAAACACATCTTAGAAGCTGCTTATGATGACAGCCAAGGTGTGACGGCAGCGTTTAACCTGAATATGTTGGATCATTTAAATCGACGGTTTGAGGGCAATTTTGACACGACGCAGTTTGAACATTTAGCGTTTTATAACGAAACTGAAAATCAGATTGAGATGCATTTGAAAAGTATGCAGAAGCAAACTGTGGAATTACGCGCTCTCAATCTCAATGTTAATTTTGAGCAAAATGAAACAATTCTCACGGAAATTTCTCGGAAATTCGACATCAATATTATTAAGCAGCAACTTGCAGCAAAAGGTTTGAAACCGCTTGATGTGTGGACTGATGCAAATCAATGGTTTGGTTTGTTACTTTGCCAATTGCAAGCATAGATAATAGCTGAGGAGAGTAGAGACGTTACATGTAACGTCTCTTTGTAATAGCATTAAATTAAGTGCAAATTTCATGCATAATAACTTCTATGCTAAACATAAGTCGAGATATCCATTCACTCTCTAGCTTTAAGCGCAATACAGTGGAATTTCTTGAGCAGATGAAACAGACAGGAAAACCAGTAGTATTAACAGTTAATGGCAAAGCCGAACTTGTGGTTCAGGATGCAGAGTCTTACCAAAAGCTGCTGGATGCGTTGGAAAGGTTAGAAGCTATAGCTGGAATTAAGCAGGGATTGGAGGATGTAGAGACTGGTAAAACTAGTAGTCTAACCGAATTTGACCAAGAAATGCGGCAAAAGTATGGCATTTCAAGTTAGGTTGACTCAGACGGCAAAAGCTGAAATTGATACTGCTTACTCTTGGTTAAGAGAGCGCAATCCGGTTTATGCGGATAAGTGGTTTCGGGAATTGATGGATACTATTGCGACTCTGCAAGAAAAGCCTTTGCGTTGCGCTCTAGCTCCAGAAAATGATGCACTTGCAGAGGAAATCCGTCAACTTATCTACGGTAAGTCAAGAAATAAGTACCGAATTTTGTTCGCTATTCGCGAAGATACTGTTTTTGTGCTTCATGTACGTCATAGCTCGCAAGCTCCACTTATAGGTGAGGAAGTTGATGAGGAAGAAGAATTTTAATTGTTAAAAGTGAGGCGATCGCAGCAACTGAGTTACTTGTACGAAGCGCGATCGCATTCACCAAGTCGCTTGTATCATGTGCGATCGCTTAAACCAATTGACTCACATATTATATTAAGTCTTTTTGTGAATCAAAAGTGTTGGGTTTCCTTGCCTCAACCCAATCTACAGACTACCCCGTTACTTTCGGGACAATCACTACAAACTATCGCTATGAATTTTCATTTCATAATGGCAGTTCAAGTTGTTTTACTGTTTGGTTTGTATGAGAAGATAAAAGCTTTTTGCTAGTTATTAAACTAATGTAGCGTTCTACATTTTCTATCACACTCTCTATTTCTCCACTCTGATGTAAAGAAACAAACAGAGCAGCCGCATGGGCTTGACAGTTGATAGACTTATTGGGATTGAATGCAATATCAGAAAACCCTTTAAAGTCAAATAATTTTTCTGACAAATGCTGTTCGCCAAACCTCCGTTACTTGTTCCCCTTTACTTGTGCTTTGTGTGTTGTACCAGAAGCTTTCATCAAAAAAATTACCATTGTCTAGCTGTCGCGCAAAGTCCAAGTATTTAGGTTTAATGTTTTTGATGTGGAAGAAAACTTTTCCACGAGAGCGACTAGAAGCCCATACTGTATGACTGACGAATCCAAAACCCCTTTCACAGTCGTAATCTTGAACTCTACCAAAGTCTAATGGCATATAATTGCAAGCCTGAAGTAACACTACTACTTATTCCAGGTTGCCCAAAATTAGTATAAAACACATCAGGTTAAATTAAATTACCTAGTAAAACCCAACTTTAACTTGAAAAACGCACTTCTATCTTCTCCTTGGACGTATCTCAAAAGCTAAATCGAAGCGATAAAAACAGATATCAAACTCTGTAAAAAAGTTCATGTGTCCGAGTATCAAAGCAGCTTGTCTAGATTCTGTCCAAGCAAACGTAAGGAGAACAGGTGCAAACTCGTCAACTACAGCAGAAAAAGAGTGAAAAGCTTATGATGTAAGTCTATTTAATTTTTAATTCGGCGTTCGCCGTAAGGCGTTGCCGCTTTTCTTGCGGTACTAATGGTTAATGCTTCACTTTCGCTGTTCGCTTTTTGGTTTGTCGATTCTCAGCTTGACTTGCTCTTGATTCCAGCTTAAATTCTGGGATGTCCCACAGTTGAGCATCATCCAGGTTGTATTGTTCGCAAACGAGGCTCAAACGAATACTAGAACTGGTGACAGGGTTGACAGAATGCGTCAAATCCCCTTGGAAAAAGAGTAGGGTGTTTGATTGAGGAAGAATTTGCCCGCAAGAGCGTTTGTGCGATCGCAGGACGAGTTCCCCTCCGGCTAAATCAGGAGGTACGACGACATAAAGAACGCTTACAACTGTAGGGGGTTCAATGGTTTTGCAGTAAGAACGCAAAGAGCGATCAATATGTGGGTCTACACGAGAGCCTGATTTTAACAAGAGGGGATTGAGGTAAAAAGCATTACACTCTGGTTGTAGTGCCTTGTCTAGGTAGGGCTTGAAGTAGGGGAAGCGTTGCTCAACGGTTGTCAAATGCGATCGCCGGAACACTACAGAAAACCCTTTTGTTCCCACAAAGTCACGATTGAGATTGTTGACCGTAAAATAAGGACACGCCAAAATCTGCCCTTGCAACTCACTCAGGTATTGTTGAGAAAAAGCGTTTTGATGTTGGTGATAGTAACTCAAGGTTGGTGGAAGGATAAAGGTTGAAGGATGAAGGATAAAGAGTGAACATCCCCCACCATGCTTTATTTTAGCTACTTATATATACAGAACTTACGCACAGGCGATCGCTTTAATCCCCGGCTGAAAATCCACAACTTTTTGTCGGGTGCATTACGGCGCATAAAGTTGTATTGATTTTGCGCCTCACTCACTTTACTTTAAAACTCAAAACTCAAGACTTACAATCAACCAATTGGACGATTACCTGGATTTACCGCATGAATATATTCACTACCAGAATGCGGTCTTCCTCGTTTATAACAAGCTTCTTCTGGTTTACCCCATCCCAACTGCAAAATTATTTCCAAAAAGTTAGAATTTTCAAACACACACAAACTAGCCCATTCTGTTCTTTGAGCAATTCTCTCCACATCAGCTTTGTTAATCTGTCGGTATTGTTTGCTGTTATTAAAACTCAAGTATAAGTCCATTCCATCTGTTACTTCATGCCAAAAATCCAAGAGGGATTTTTTTGCATTTTTTAATATCTCCAAGTCATTGGGTAGAGCAATCAACTGAGTATCTACTTCTGGATAGCGAAAGGTAAAACCTTTGACAGTCGCCTTGCGCCAGACAATTCCGGAAACTTGATATTCTCTCTGATAGTCGTGAATTGCCGCTTTAAAATCTTCGTAGGCGGTGAATTTTTGCAGTCCATCAGCTTTGATAAACTGGTCAATTAGAGGATTGCCAGAAACAGTTACCTCTAACTTTAAACGCTCTCCCTTGAGGCAGGCTTGGCGTTCGGAACGCAAAATTTGGATTAGCTCCTCGGTAGTGTAAACCTTTGACATTAGAACACACTCTATTAATCATTAGTCATTGTTCATTGGTCATTGGTCATTAGTTATTTATTCTTTGCTTTGTGCCTCCTTATTGCTCAGTAATGTTTAAATATTATCTCCTGGCTGCAATTATTATGTAGTATCATTTACAAAAAAAGCAGGGCAGACTCAATTTGTCTGCCCCACAAGTTACTGAGTTAACTCACTATTTAACTCATTGAAAGAGCGCCGCTTTAACTCGACTGATTTATCACGGGGTAATAAATCAAACACTTCGCGCAATCTGTCGTCTATTTCTTCATACGGTACTTGACCGTTCTTATTCAAAACTACCTTACCCGACTGATTAAACACCACAACTTGGGGAACAGCCCCAGAGTAGTAATAACCTGGTTCTGTAGGGGCGTAGGTTTCTTTAGGGAGGATAGAATCGACAGTTACAGGGATAATCTCTGCGGCGCGCCCATAGAATTCCTGTATTCGTGAAACTATAAGGGCATATTGCTTGCAATCTTTACTGTCATCCACATAAAACGCCAATACTACGGGTTGATGCTGTGCTAAGGACTGTGCCAGTGTCTGTTTTGAAGGAACCAGTGAACCATTACCAGCATAAACCACAAAAATATTGCCATCAGACCTGTCATCTTTGATACCAGCAAAGGCCGGCTGCATTTCTATGATGAACAGACAAACGAGCAGCAACAGGCATTTGAAAAAAAAGCACCGTCCGGAAAAGATGGTTTTGGGTGAAAAATTTAACCTTATACCAGTCATCAAAAGAAACCTTTTAACCTCAATTTCATGATTGCTATTGCGTGAGTTTGTACTGAATAAAGCCAATTAGGCTGGATATATAATTACGCTGAAGTACCAATTTTTAAGATAACGTCTGAGG
>CAXTNZ010000347.1:0-6073 GCA_964245695.1 uncultured bacterium
CCCTAGTCCCCAGTCTTCTTCACTATAGAATCTGACAAATTCTTAGCCAAATTCATAAAATCGGAAGGCATCATTACCAAAGTAGTTGTGTTGTTTTCCGCGCCTATTTCTGTCAGCATTTGTAATCGCCGCAATTCTAAAGCTGCTGGATTTTTCATAATCACTTGTGAGGCTTCGGCTAATTTAATTGAGGCTTCTTGTTCTGCGGCGGCTTTAATTATGCGAGCGCGTTTTTCGCGAATTGCTTCTGCTTCTTTTGCCATTGCGCGTTGCATAGCCGGAGGAATTTCGACATCTTTCATTTCTACTCTTTCAATGACAATTCCCCAAGGCTCAGTTATTTCGTCAACAATTTCTTGTACTTTGGTGTTAATTTTGTCGCGGTTTTGTAAAACATCATCCAAGATGTTTTGACCAACAACGTTGCGTAAAGTGGTGAGAGCAGTTTGATAAACAGCAAACTCGTAGTTTTCTACTTTATTAATCGCTTTGGATGCGTCAAGAATGCGATAGTAAAGAACAGCATTAACTTTAATTGTCACGCTATCTGCCGTTACAGTTTCTTGAGGTTCAATATTTACCGTTTTCGTGCGAATATCAATTTGGGCTTTTTGGTCAATAACTGGTAAAATCCAATATAATCCGGGTCCGCGAACTCCGTTTATTCTTCCCAGGCGAAAAATAACGCCGCGTTGATATTCTCGGTCTAGCTTGAATCCGGCTGCGGCAAGAAATATTAAAAAAGCAAAAAATGTACCCGTAAGTGGTCCCATTTTGTCACCTAACTAATATCTAAATATCTCTATTTTATACCTTTGATAGATGTACTGACAGCAGTTGTGTGAGTAGTGGGCGAAAATGGCGATCGCACTTCGTAACTAAAAGCGCACATGCTCCCATTAAATTTCCCGTAAATAGCCATCATGAACTGGGTACAGCAATAACCCATGAAAAATTTTTCCCCCTTCCCCTTTTTTATCCCAAGTCCAGCTTAGTAGTTTATGACAAAATTTATCACAGAAATTAACAGACACACTCTGGGTATTGTATTAATCATTGTTACAGCTTTAATTTTGGGAACTATTCCTACGGCAATTAAAGAGGCAATCACTACTCTTTCGCCAGCCACGCAATTCGCGATTCGCTTCACAATTGGAGCAACAATTCTTACCCCGTTTGTTCGTAAATTGAATCTAAATTTAGTACGTGACGGGGCAATTCTCGGAGTGTTATTTTTCGTGGTATTTGCCACTACAACAATTGGATTAGAAACTGTATCAGCAAACCAAGCTTCATTTATCTTCGGTCTCAACATGGTATTTGTAACTTTGTTTGAGATCCTGTTTCGCAAGCGCTTATCTATTAGGGAGGTACTAGCAGTAATACTTGCTTTCACCGGAATTGTGGTGATGTCTTGGGAGAATGGGGAGCCTCTTATTGGTAACCTTTGGCTGTTAGGTTCTGCACTCAGCGATGCCATTTATATCATTGTGCTTGAGGTGTTTTCGCCACTCTACTCACCTGTGCCATTCGTGACAATTCAGCTTTGGGTTGTAGCAGTGATAGGCATAGTGTGGGCTGCTCCCGAATTAACTGAACACTTTGAGGCAATTCAACCAAGTTTAGGCATATTAATTTACCTTGGACTAGTTGCCACTGCGATAATAATTTTAATCCAAACACTGGCACAGCGCTGGATATCAGCTTACGAGACCTCGCTATTTTTAGCTCTAGAACCTGTGTTCGGGGCAATTTTCGCATTTTTATTACGCGGTGAAACGTTTGAGACTAACGGTTTAATTGGTGCAGCAATAGTGCTAGTTGCAATAACTTTGATTCTGACTCGTCCTCAAATTGACGAAAGTGATTCAAAACCCTCAGAAGTACAAGAAAACACGGTTCCAGATGGTAGGGCAAAAACAGGTGAGGTTTGAGTAGAAATCCTAAATGCTAATCAGAAAATTGAAAATATATCTTAGGTTTTTCTGTTATGGTGTTGTCAATGTATTTATAGAGATGACAGAGAAAAATACCCACCAATTCTCTAAACTACTCTCTTGCTACTGCATATTAGCTCTGTTAAACCCCCTTTTAAATTAGATTTAAATAATTTAATTTAAAATTTATTCTACAAGTACAAATAAATAACTTAGAAAAGTTCAATTTCATGAAAGATTCTCATTATACTCTACGGAACAGCCACGACTTAGCTAAAGCTGGAATTATTGAGCCAGAACAGGTTTCTGAAATAGACGAAATTATCAATAATTTTTCTATGGCAATATCTCCAGCCATAGTTGATTTGATTAAGGAAGGAGAACTAAATAACCCAATTGCACAACAATTCGTTCCATCTTCAGCAGAACTTGTTATTCTGCCTGAGGAACTCTTAGATCCAATCGGAGACGATCCGCATACTAAAGAAAAAGGTATAACTCATCGCTACCCCGACCGTCTACTTCTAAAAACACTACATGTTTGCCCTGTCTATTGTCGGTTTTGCTTTCGTCGAGAACAAGTAGGAACAGATAGTGAAGGGCTTTCTCAAAAAGAGTTGGACAATGCTCTCAATTACATCCGCAACCACTCGGAGGTTTGGGAAGTCATTCTCACTGGTGGTGACCCGTTAATTTTACCAGTGTCACGTCTAGCCTATATTATTAAAGCTCTTGATGAGATTGAACATGTTGAAGTAATTAGGTTTCATACTCGCGTCCCTGTTGTTGCTCCTGAGAGGATAACAGAAGCGCTGGTGAAAGTATTAAAAGTAGATACTCCTGTCTATGTAGTACTACATTGCAATCATGCTGATGAGCTGACCAAAGTAGCACGTCAAGCCTGTGCCAAACTAGTAGATGCAGGTATCCCAATGTTGAGTCAAAGCGTTTTACTCAAAGGGATTAATGATACTCCTGAAGCACTAACTCAACTAATGCGTGCTTTGATTCGTGCAAGGGTCAAGCCTTACTATCTGCATCAGGGAGATTTAGCTCAAGGTACTAGCCATTTCCGGACAAGTATTGAAGAAGGTCAAGTTTTAATGCGGGCAATCAGAGGTAGCGTTTCTGGAATTTGCCAACCCACTTATGTTCTTGATATTCCTGGTGGCTATGGTAAGGTTCCTATCGGTCCGAATTACCTGACTCAAAATGAAGCTGGTGACAGTTATAAAGTTGAGGATTACCAAGGTGAAAAACATATTTACCCACCCCAGGTCATTGGACTTTGAACAAAAAAGATGGTTCTTTGTAAGTTATACGCGAACAAAACGAATGATTAATCTTGTTTATAGTTTTCCACCGCTTCCATCCAATCTGCTGACCCTACTACTGCATCGTGATTTTTAGAGAATTATTTCTCTTATTGGTACACCTACCCGTTCTCCCAAAACCCAAGGAAATTCAATCGGTGAGTTCAAGGTCAGGTTCAAACGTAACGAACTAACTACCCCGTTGTCAATAAACAGTCCAAATTAACACTTAGTAAACAAAAATATGCGTAAATTTTCTTAGGCTTTAGGTGTCTAACTCAGTTTGATTCAGTTTGAAAAATAACTGTGGTAATTTATGATGCCTAGATTTTTGGTTGGCGAATAATTTACGCCAACCATCTTTTTTGTCCAAAGTCCAAACAAAATCAAAAGTCGAAAAAAATTAAGAATTGGTGATTCTGTCCACTAGTAATGCTAAAGTTTCAAGAAATTCATCTGAAATTTTCAGCCGATATCAATGCTGAAGAAGTTACAGAAAAAACAAATTTCTCTAATTGCGGGTGCAGGACTGTGTGCCTTTTTGGCTGGAGCTATGGTTAGCGCTCCGGAGATTGGAAAATATGTGGGGCAATGGCTCAAACAGTCCAAAAATCCACCGGAGCAGCTATCTGAGGCAAGCAAAGCCAAATCAGTGGTGCTACCACTGGTGTCACAATCCCCACAACAACGAGCGGCAAAACTAGAAGCGATCGCTTCTGGCTCCGAATCCGAAGATAAAAATCGCGCTCGTTATCTTTTGGCTAGTGATTTGATAGAAAACAAAAACGCTAAAAAAGCGCTATCGTTACTGGAAGGACTCGAAAATGACTATCCACTCCTAGCGCCCTACATTTTGCTTAAACAAGCACAGGCACAGGATTTATTAGGTAAGGATGGCAACGCCTCAGATTTGAGGCAAAAAGTGCTAAAAGAGTATCCCAAAGAAGCTGCCTCAGCTAAAGCTTTGTATCTCATCGCCCGACCGGAAACCCAGGAAAAAGCGATCGCCCAATTTCCTTCCCATCCCTTAACCTGGGAAATTATTCGCAAGCGGTTGGACTCGAATCCCAATCAGCCGCGATTGCAGTTAGTGTTGGCAAAATACACTTTTGACCAGCCAGGAATAGTTGGCGTGTTGGATCAGCTAGTTAGTCAGTCTAAAGATCCCACACAGGTGCAAGGCGCAACTTTGCTCAAACCAGAAGACTGGGAAATAATTGGTACAGCTTACTGGGAAAACAATGAATTTGGCAAAGCAGCGGCGGCTTATGCCAAAGCAGCCAAGA
Source organism: uncultured bacterium (assembly GCA_964245695.1). Classification (GTDB taxonomy): domain Bacteria; phylum Cyanobacteriota; class Cyanobacteriia; order Cyanobacteriales; family Nostocaceae; genus Hassallia. Next base: position 4,537 of record CAXTNZ010000347.1, read on the forward strand.
CACCCCTTAACCTCTATCGCACCGCACGCGGATTGCAGGTAGGCGAACAAAAAGAGCAAGCGCGAGCCATTTATCAACAACTGGTGCAGCAATTTCCCCAAGCAAGAGAAACTGGCACTGCTCTGCTGCGTCTGGCAGAATTGGCAAAAACACGTCAAGATGCCCTACCCTATCTTGACCAGGTAATCGCTAAATTTCCTGATAAAGCTAGTGCAGCATTAATAGAAAAAGCGAAAATACTTGACAACAACGATAAAAAGGCAGCCGAAGCGACGCGGCAATTACTGATAACCAAGTACGCCAATTCTGAAGAAGCCGCAGAATACCGTTGGAAAATTGCCCAAGATAAAGCCAAGGCAAAAGATTACAAAGCCGCATGGCAATGGGCAGAACCAATTACCACCAACAATCCAGATAGCATTTTGGCACCAAGAGCAGGCTTTTGGGTAGGTAAATGGGCAACTAAACTAGGGAAACAGCAGGAAGCTAAAGCCGCTTATGAGTATGCGATCAGCCAGTATCCCTACTCTTACTATGCATGGCGATCGGCGGCAGTTTTGGGGCTAAATACCGGCAATTTTAACAATGTGCGCTCCTTGAACCCGCAAGTAGCTTTACCCCAACGACCTGTACCTCCGGCTGGTTCGGAAACTTTCAAAGAATTATATCTGTTAGGTCAAGACCGCGACGCTTGGTTGCAATGGCAAACAGAATTTCATAACAAAATGCAGCCAACGGTAGCAGAGCAATTTACCGAGGGTTTGATGCGGCTGGCACAAGGCGAAAATAAACTAGGAATTGACAAAATTGCTAAATTGGAAGACCGGGAAATACCGGAAGAACAAGCGCAGTATCAAGCTCTGAAAAAACAGCTTATCTACTGGCAAGCTCGTTATCCCTTCCCTTATCTCAACGAGATTGAAAAGTGGTCAGCGGAGCGGAAAATTAACCCACTGCTAGTAACTGCCTTGATGCGTCAGGAGTCTCAGTTTCAGCCAAAAGTCAAATCTTCTGTCGGTGCGACAGGCTTAATGCAGGTGATGCCGAGTACAGCGAAATGGATTGCTCCACAAATCAAAGTGGATAGCAAAAACATTGACCTGGAAAAACCCAACGATAATATCATGCTGGGTACTTGGTATTTGGATCACACCCATCAGCAATATCAAAATAACTCTTTGTTAGCGATCGCTTCTTACAATGCTGGTCCTGGTAACGTCAGCAAGTGGCTGCAAGCTCTACCTAGAGAAGATCCAGATGAATTTGTCGAAGCAATTCCCTTTGACGAAACTAAAAATTATGTGCGTCAAGTGTTTGGCAACTACTGGAATTATCTGAGACTTTACAACCCAGAGGTTTCCGCGACAGTCACAAAATACTCAACTGAACACCCACAACTACCGCAGCAGTGATTTTGCGGCAATCAGGTGATGGTCGAGAAAAAGACAAGGATACAAGAGGGGAAGGAGAAATTTTCAATTTGTCTTCACTCCCCCCACTCCCTAGTACGGGCGGGGTTACCCCGCCCGTACTAGGG
>CAXTNZ010000348.1:0-6064 GCA_964245695.1 uncultured bacterium
GTTTCAAGAAGAATGAATTTATTTATGGATAAATTTAAAAGCAAAGCAACTAAATTCAAGCCCCTGCATATGCGGGATGGGGTCTCCCAAAGGTGCCTCTCTTCTACCCCTGCTCAAGAAAGCTCTCTTGATTGACAGGATACCAAGCACCATCTACGACCATGAGCTACCAGATATAGCCTCAGCTTCAGATTGCATGAGTCGGAATAGTAATAAAAACTAAGACTTACGCACTTTACTTTGAGACAGTTATGTGTATCAACGGCACTGAAATCAGTCTTCTTGGTTGAACTGACTAGAATACTGGCAATTTTTTCCACATAATCCCAAAACTGCATAAGTTGATTTGAATTGCAGCTATTAAAAATCAGAAGCAAGACAAACGATTACTTTGCGTTCAACTTTACTCAACTGATTCAAGGAAAAAACAATGTTTAAGTTCAACAAACAACTGACTACCTTAGCATTTTTAACAGTAATCGCAACTAGCGTAACTGTTCCAGCTACTGCTACTCAAACTCAAAGCCCAGCAGAACAACTATGTCAACTGCGACAAGGAATTAACCCTGTTTGCACAGTGTTGGTAACTGCCCCAAATGGAGTTGCCATTCGCTCTGGTCCTGGTTCTAATTATCAAAAAATCGGTACCATCCCTTATCAACATGATGTTAACGTCAGGGTAAGGAAATCTTCTCGCGAGTGGGTAAAGCTTGCTGATAGTCCTGGCTGGATTTATTATCAGTATCTGGAAATGGCTGGCGATGGCTAGCGACTGAACACGCCGTCATCGCCACCATAGGCGAGCGCCTGAAAATTTCCTCATTCACACCTACTCCACTTCTTGCCTACTTTGTCAATGCGTAAGTCCTAAAAAACATAAATCCTTGAATTATGCATAAAAAACAAGTTTCAAAACCTTGAATTACTAGATTAAATTTCCGAAGATTGAAGTGGAGTTAGGCAATATACTAATTTTGATCGCTGATACAAGCTTGCCCAGCCGGGTGGTAAAGTTAGACAACGCCATTTCTACCCATTTGATTGAGCCGCAAGGGATTGTATGACCTCAAAAACGGCGGGCGCTGCGCTTATGGAGCAGGTTAAAAAGAAATTCAAGAATGGAGTTCAATGGTTAGCCTGGTCAGGAGTTTTGGCTTCGGTTAGCGCTGGAGGCTGGCTGACCTATATCCAGACTCAAAATCGACCAGCAGAGTCGGCACAGCAGCCTGTTGTCACCGTAGAACGCGGTAACATTGAAACCTCAATCAATGAGAGTGGCACCCTTGAACTGCGTGGTCAACAGACCCTTAAGTCTCCAGCAGAAGGCGCAGTCGAGCGGGTGCTAGTGCGGCTTGGCGACCAGGTAAAATCCGGTCAGCCGCTGATTATTCTGCGTAACCCCGACCGACAAACTATCCTCGCCAACCAGCAGTTGCAGATTCAAAAACAGCAACTCACCTTGGCAAGTAACCGCCAGAAAGTTGTTGAAGCCCAGGAAAAGCTAAAAGCAGCTAAACGGGAAAACCAGACAAATAAGCAATTCCAGATTCAAAAACAGGAACTTACTCTAGCAAGTAACCGCCAAAAACTTGTCGAAGCTGAGGAAGACCTAAAAGCCGAGGAAAGGAAACTCCAGGAACTTGAGGCTCTTGATAAAAGGGGCTTCATTGCCAAAAATGAACTTCGCACGCAGGAGGAACAGGTTCGCCGCGCAAAATCTGCCGCAGGGCAGGCTCAGTTAACCGTTAACACCGATATCATCGAACTTCAGAACCTTCAGATTGAGCGCCAAAATACGCAACAGCAAACGCAGAACAAAATTATGGAGGCTCAATCTGCCCTGCGGGAGGCTCAGTTAGCGGTCAACACTGATACCCGTGAACTCCAGCGCCTTCAGCTTGAACTCCAAAAAATCCAGCAGCAACTTCAGAATAATCTCTTGACTGCGCCAATTAATGGTAAAATTCTCGACATCAAAGTCAAGGATGGGGAAGGAGTTCAGCTGCGTACTGACATGCTCACCCTGGGCGACCCCACCGAAGAACTGGTGTCGCTCCAGCTTTCCACCCTCAATGCGGCTAAAGTCCGAGTCAACCAATCAGCCCGCATCAGCGTCATCGGTCCTAATGCTCAATCATTCCAGGGACGGGTGCAAAGTTTGTCTCCCATAGCAACCACTTCTTCTGGGAACGAGAGCCAAAGCAGCCAACAACCGGGGCAAGCGGGGCAAGCAACGGTATCTGCAAAAGTGCGACTTAATACCCCTTCCCGCAAGCTGATTCCTGGCAGCCAGGTAAATGTCGAGATTATTTTGCTTTCTCGGCAGAATGTGGTGGTTTTGGACACGGAAGCGATTCAGCGCTCTGAAGAAAAGCCCTTTGTGTTGGTGCGGGATAAACAAGGTAAGGCTCAGAAAAAAAACATCACTCTAGGGCTAGAGGGGTTGACTAATGTGGAAGTGACCTCTGGTCTGCGCCCTGGGGATCAAGTGGTGCTGCCCGCAGCTGATTCCAAATCGGAACCAGGAACGCCAAGCGCTCCCGAAGCCAATTCGACTGAAACTAAAAGCGAATAGCAATGAATCTCAAACCTTTTGACCTACTAGCTCTTACTTGCCGCTCTCTAAGCGGCAACGCTCTGCGTTCCACCTTAACCACCCTAGGCGTTTTCATGGGTGTAGCTGCGGTAACAGCGACGCTTCAGGTCGGCAGCATCAGTCGGGCAGTGATTACCCGTCAAATGGCAGAGCGAGATGCCCCTCAGGTCACAGTATTCCCAGAGTCCCAACTTATAAAGCTAGAAGACATGAAATTCTTGCAAAAACGGCTCTTGGGCTTGCAAGCAATCAGTGCGTCCAGTTCCCCAACTTCTTCTCAAATATTTTTTCAAGACGAGGAAGCAAAGAATCCTTCGATGTTGGGTGTTTCCCAAAACTTCTTGCTGACATCCGGTAAGCAATTAGTGAAGGGACGGTTCTTCACAAGAGCAGATTTTGCCAGCTATCGACCTGTGGTGGTAATTGATCAATTTCTGGCGGACAAACTTTTCAAAGGTCAAAAGCCAACGGGTAAACGCATTTATGCTGATCGCCGACCTTATATTGTTGTGGGCGTGGTAAAGACTAATAAAGGTAACAGCGAGGCGCCTGAAGGTCAGCTACTGATACCGATGTCGGTTTACAACGCTTTAATGGGTAGTCGGGATATTGGAACTATTTGGATGCGCCCCCGCAAACTCGAAGACCTGAAAAACTTGGAAGACCAGACAAAGAAGCTGTTGGAGCAGCGTTTTCCAAGTCAAAAATTTTATGTTTTCAACAATGTGGAAGACATCCTGGAGCAACAGAAAACCCTTCAATCCGTTTCAATGGCACTAGCAGCAGTGGGAGTCATCTCTCTATTGGTGGGTGGTGTCGGTATTGCCAATATTACCATCGCTACTGTAGCGGAGCGTACTGCCGAAATTGGTCTGAAGCTGGCGATCGGGGCAACAAAGCAGGATATCATGTTGCAGTTCATTCTTGAAGCGGCGGTTTTGAGCTTAATGGGGGGAACTGCGGCGCTGATTACAGTGCATGGGTTAACTTTGGTGGTTGCCGGTACTTTTGATTTGCCCTACCAATTTGAAAGCACTACAGCCGCCTTGTCTTTAGGTTCGGCGCTGTTGGTGGGGGTTGGCGCTGGTTTTCTCCCGGCTTTACGAGCTAGCCAACTAAATCCAGTTACAGCTTTGCGTAGCACGTAGAATTTGTTGCAGGCATTGTAGCGAATTACCCCCACCGCTTAGAAAGAGGAGTGAAGGCAGACTACTTCTTTAAATGTTTTTTAATTTATATATAAACAGAAAGACTTGTACTGAGCTTAAGCAGTATGTTTATTCCAGCATTAATAAGCTAATATAAGAGTAATTTACGAGAGTAGCTAATTACAATAAATTGCTTATTAATATTTTGATTATTGACAACTTTATCAGTATATTTAAATAAATTTAAAATTTAATGCCAAAACTACTGATAATATAACTCTTGTCAATGACTATTAATTAAAAAAAATTATTAAATGACAATAATTTTCGTAAACGAATTGAGGAAAAACTATGCAGAGTATTAAGTTACGTTCTCGTGTTAGCTCTGATGGAATTTTGCATCTCAATGTTCCAGTAGGAATGGCGGACAAGGAATTAGAAGTTATGGTGATTTTTCAGCCTCTAGAACTATCAGCACAGACGAAAACACCACAAGAGTTGGGCTGGCCTCCTGGCTTTTTTGAGCAGACCTATGGCAGTTGTCAGGATGACCCAATTGTCATTGATTCTGAGGGTGTTTTTGAGGAAAGAGAAGAACTCTTGTGAGGTATTTATTAGATACCAATGTTTGTGTCCGTTATCTTAACGGTAGCTCGGTGGCAGTGCGGGAACGTTTGAGAGCAACAAATGTAGCAGAGATTGCAGTGTGTTCGGTGGTAAAGGCAGAGTTATTTTATGGAGCAATGAGAAGTAATAATTCACAAGTGACACTAGCCAGACAACAACAGTTGCTTAATCTATTTGTTTCTTTGCCTTTTGACGATGCAGCTGCACTAATTTATGGACAAATTCGCGCACAACTAGCAGCATTGGGAACTCCGATTGGTCCCAATGACTTACAAATTGCATCCATTGCCCTTGTGAACAACTTAATATTAGTCACGCACAATACAAATGAATTTAGTCGGGTGAATAAACTGATAATTGAGGATTGGGAAGCGATCGCGTAAACAAGCCCCTTTTCTTTTGGCTACCAATCCCAAAAATACAGGTTGGTTTCTCTTCACTATGAATTGCTTCCAAGAACGCTCAACTACAACACCAGTAGGACTTTCTCTGACACAATATTCAGGACATCCTGGAGCAACAGAAAACCCTTGAATCCGTTTCAATGGCACTAGCAGCAGTGGGAGTAATCTCTTTATTGGTGGGTGGTGTCGGCATTGCCAATATTACCATCGCTACTGTAGCGGAGCGTACTGCCGAAATTGGTCTGAAGCTGGCGATCGGGGCAACAAAGCAGGATATCATGTTGCAGTTCATTCTTGAAGCGGCGGTTTTGAGCTTAATGGGGGGAACTGCGGCGCTGATTACAGTGCATGGGTTAACTTTGGTGGTTGCCGGTACTTTTGATTTGCCCTACCAATTTGAAAGCACTACAGCCGCTTTGTCCTTAGGGTCGGCGCTGCTAGTGGGAGTCGGCGCTGGTTTTCTCCCGGCTCTCCGCGCTAGCCAGCTAAATCCTGTTACAGCTTTGCGTAGCACGTAGAGTTGTGAGCATCGCAGCAAAGTACCCCACCTGATTTTAAAATTCAGGTGGGGTAGTTTATTTACTCAAAAGATTCGGGCAGCAAAACTGTCTAATGGCATCCTACTTGCTACCTATGAATAACTCAAAACTCCATCATTATTGTAGATTCCCCGAATGCGAATTGATGTTCTGTTGGGTGTGCCACCTCTTCTAGGACATTCTGCTGATAGGATATCTCTATTAACAGAAATGCTCCCACAAGAACTTTGATAACTACTTGCCGCTGATAGAGGGATACCACTAGTCAACGGCTGGGACGCTGTAAGTCCCCTGGCTTTCGTTGTTGAAGTAGACGGTGTATGATGAGCCAATAGCTGTATTCACAGGGGCACGGAGCTTCACTAATCGGTTATTGGAATTGACATCTGATCCTGCCGAGCTACAGGACGTCCGACAAAGGGAAGCGGAGAATTTGTAGGACTTAGACGTGTTACACCACATGCTTCCATATGAACGATTTGATAAAAGCCTCATAGTACACTTCACACCACCCACAGTATAAGTCACTTGGGCTGAAGCCGGACTGACGACCGCGACGGCAGGCACTGTGCCAAGAATGACCGCCAGACCGAACAATTTCGCTGCTTTAAGATTCATATCGAACTTCCCGGTTGATGTAACTGACATACAGTGAGTCCTATGGTTTTTCCCTCGCCACAAAGATATTAAATCATATAACTGATGTGTAACCTTTGCTATTGTTTTTTTGATGATTTATCTCCTTTGGGA
>CAXTNZ010000349.1:0-5968 GCA_964245695.1 uncultured bacterium
CCTGTTCCACTACATTGATAAATACGTCTTCCAGCGAAAACTGAATCTCGCGGTGACTTTGCACTTTTATCCCCGCTTCTTGCAGCCAATTTTCAACTTGGGGAATCTGTGTGCGCGGATCATCCAAAACGGTATGCAGACGCGAACCGAAAATTGACACTCGCCTGCGCTCTAATCTATCCTTAAGCAAATCCGATGCCTTTTGTAGCGGGACGCACTCCCATTCCACCAATTGTCCTGGCTGTTCTTCTTTAACTTGACGCGGGGTTCCCTGTTCCACGAGTTGTCCTGCTACCATGAACCCCAAGCGGTGACACTGTTCGGCTTCTTCTAAGTAGTGGGTTGTCACTAATACTGCCATACCTTCACGGGCAAACTCGTTAATCCAACGCCAAAATTCTCTTCTGGCTAAGGGATCTACACCGGATGTCGGTTCATCCAGAAACACTACTTTCGGTTCGTGCATTACCGCTGCACCAAAAGCTACCCGCTGCTTCCAACCGCCTGGTAAGTCAGCAGTCAGGCGATCGCCTTGACCAACCAAATCGCTCATTTGCAGTACCCAGTTTTTCTTGGCGCGTCGATGGCGACGGGGTATACCATAAACACCGCAGTAAAATTCCAGGTTTTGTCCGATTGTTAAGTCATCGTAAAGGGTAAATTTTTGCGACATATAGCCGATTTTTTGACGCACTTCGGCACTACGTAATTCACCCGTTTCTCCAGCCAAAGTAACTTGTCCAGAACTTACTGGCAGCAAGCCACAAAGCATTTTAATTGTGGTTGTTTTCCCCGCACCATTCGCACCTAAAAGACCAAAGACTTCGCCATATTTAATGTCTAAATTGATATCTTTAACTGCGTGAAAATTCCCAAAAACTTTATTTAAATTTTCCGCCCCAATCGCTGTTTTATTCGATTTTTCTTGAGGTAAAATTCGCGGGTAGTCGCCTGCAGAATTTTCGCCTTTGAGTTCCCTTAAGCGCGCAACAAACGTGTTTTCTAAAGTTGGGGTGTCAGTGACAAGATTTTCGACGTTAATCTGTTGCTGTTATAAAATGCGACGAATTCTGTTAGTGGTTTCCTGGGGTTGTGCGGTTAGCACATCCAGGCGATCGCCAAAACGTTGCACATCTGAAACCGAATCTTTTAAATCAACATTATTCTTGAGAATATCCTCGGCTTGGTCTAGCTGCGCCACTTTTAGGTATACTTCTAAACGTTGCACGCCTAAGCTGGCTTTCACCTTAGCAGGAGTATCGCTCTGTTGAATTTTGCCCTCATACATCAAAGCAATCCGCGAACAGCGTTCTGCTTCATCTAGATAAGGGGTAGCAACTACCGTTGTCATACCTTCAGTAACAGCCAAAGAAGCCAAAATATCCCAGAATTCGCGGCGTGACACTGGATCTACACCCGTTGTCGGCTCATCCAATAACAGAATTTTCGGCTGGTGAATCAGCGAACAGCACAAAGCCAGCTTTTGCTTCATTCCCCCAGAAAGCCGTTTGGCTAAACGTTCTTTAAATTGTGCCAAATCCAGCAGATGTAGGTAGTGTTGACTGCGGGTTTTAAACGCTGCGTCACTTACTTCGCGCAAACCTGCGGCGTAACGCAGATTTTCTTGTATACTCATGTCTGGGTAAAGACTGAAGCGCTGGGTAAGATAACCCATTTGTAAACGGACTTCTCTTGGCTGGGAACCGAAGACTTCGACGATGCCGCTTGTTTGTTGCATCACACCAGAAAGAATCTGAAATGTAGTGGTTTTGCCTGCTCCGTCCGGTCCAATTAACCCAAAAATCTCACCGGGATAGATGTCTAAGTTAATACCCGCTACCGCTTCTGTTTGCTTGTTGTAGGAGTGTTGCAGATCCCGGATGGAAATCACTGGGGCGTTGGTGCGTTGTGGTTGAGTATTTGCCTGGAGTGTTGTTGTCATATTTAACGAACCGCAGAGATGCAGAATACGCAGAGGAGAAGAGAGTAGGATTGCTGTTGTTTTAGACAGGACTTACGCAAAAATCGCTTCTAAGCTTAATTTATCGAACCGCCAAGATGCCTTCGCGCAGCGTCTCCGACAGGAGAAGAACGCCTTCTCTGCGAGAGGCTCCGCCAACGCGCAGCGTCTCGAAGAGAAGAATTCGTAGAGAGTGCGTAAGTCCTATTAGAATTTCCAGGGGATAGTAAATCGGTTAGCAGAACGCTTTTGCTGTGTTTCCGGTACGAGAATTCGCCCATCAGCAGGCATTCCCGGTTTTGCCAAATTTTGGGAGTTGTTCAGGGTAAGTTCAACACCGAATACTTGTGTTACTCTATCTTTTTTGAAATAAGTGTTTTCCGGGGTGAAGCTGGCTTTGGGATCTATGCGAGAAACTTTTGCTTGTAGCGGTTGCTTGGGATATGTATCTAAATAAACAAGCCCAGTTTGACCAAGTTTGACTTTGCCGATTTGTCCTTCGGGGACAAAGCCACGCAGGTAAAGATGATCGAGATTGACTATTGTTAATAGTGGCGCACCAGCTGCAACTACTTCGCCAGATTCTACAGAACGGGTGATGACGCTACCAGATAAGGGGCTATTAATCGTTAAGTAATTCAAATTCGCTTGTGTTTGGGCTTGGCTTGCTTGGGCATCTTTGACTTCTTGTTGTGACACTGATATGTCGGTGCGGGCTTGGGCAATTTGTTTTTCTACTTGTAGCGCTGCTGCTGCCTTAATTGGTTCGTTGCTCTGAGTAGCTCTGGCTTGGGTTAAGGTTCCTTCAGCCGACTGCGCCTGCTGTCTGGCAGCATTAACGCGGGCTTGTGCCACATCGAATGCGGCATTATCTTCATCTCTAGCTTGAGCGGAGACAGCGCCTTGAGTATACAACTGAGTCGTGCGTTTTTGTTTTGCCTGTGCCAGTTTCAAGTTTGCTTGGTCGAGTACTAGTGCAGTGCGGGCTGCGGCTAAAGCGTTTTCTGCTTGCATAACTCGACCAAGACTTTCTTGATTCGCCTGCTGTGTTGTAAGATTGGCTTGCTTTAGCTGTGCTTGCAGTACGGGTAACTGCTGGCGATCGCGTTCTAAACGTTCTTGTGCTGCACGCACCTTAGCGGCAGATCCTTGCAGTTGGGCGCGTAATTCGGAGTCGTCAAGTTGCACTAATAACTGACCGGGTTTGACTACATCGCCTTCCCTAACGGCTACGTTGGTAACTTTGCCACCGATTTTTGCAGAGATATCGGTTTCATAACCCTCAATGCGTCCGCTTAAAAACAAACCATCAGGTTCTGGCTGATAAAAAAATACACGGTAGATTCCGTATCCTACACCACCTAGGAGGGCGATCGCTCCCAAAATTAACACCGGTTTGGGTATACGTCGTTTAGGCTTCTTAACAGAAGGCTGGGGCTTAGAAAATTGTTCTTCCTCTTTTACAGGTTGAGAATCTTTGCTTTTATCGGTCTGCATTTGTGTCATAACGACTCCCTGGTGATGCCTGGAATCTGAAACTTGATTGACTGATTAATCAATTTGTCAACAAGAAATATTGCCTTCAAGCGCGGTTGTAGCAATTTTTATTCTCCGTCTGGGAAATATGCGTATCTTGCGAGGAAACCTCCAAGCCTCGCAGAAAAACCTCAACAGCAGTTGCTATCATAATATCAGAGCCAAGAAAAGCAGAATCAGGCTGCACAAATACTTCCCGCGAGAAAATGTAGGCAATGAGCGAACCAACGAAGCAGCGGGCTGCTGCTCCTGGATTCACAGGTTTGAGGACTCCGGCTGACATTTGCTTTGCTAGATAGCGAGTTAAGAAAGCGAATGAACGACTCGGACCAATAGTGTTGAAGATTTCGGCAACTACAGGTTGTCGGAAGGCTTCTGAGAGCAACAGCTTCATCAAAGCAATTGATGTTGGGTTTTCTAGAGCTTTGAGAAAGGCTTCAGCAAAGATGGTGAGTGCTTGCTGCGGTGGTTTGGTCATCATTTCCGGCTCGCTGTAGATGAGTAATTGCAGCACTGGTAGGCGTTGCTCAACTACTTGCCGAAATAAGTCGCTTTTATCCTTAAAGTAGTGATAGATTAGACCGGGTGAGCCAATTCCCGATGCAGTGGCAATATCCTTGTTGGTCGCCTTCTCAAAGCCCTTGCTGGCAAAAACCAGCAATGCACCGTCAATAATCTGCTGTCGCCGACCTTCAAAGTCTTGGTCGTCGCGTGGAGGCATAACAATACTTGATTGATTGGTCAATCAAAATTATAATATAACCTGTCTATCTGTGGTAAAAACTTTAGCTGATAAACTCGCTTTTGAGCTACCTAATAGCCGCGAAGCTGAATTTAACGCAGATGACAAAGGACTGCGGTATATGAAACGGGCACGATATAATCCTCAGGGGAGATTTTTTTTGACTTTATGAATGAGCAAAATTTACCAGAAAACATACAAAATATTCTCGACAAACACAGTCAGCCAGATGCAGTATTTGCAGCATTGCTGCCAGCGCTTGGGGAAGTATTGCAGTGCGATCGCTGTTTTCTTTACGTGAGAAACCCGGAAATAAAAATCGGCAAAGTTGCTTATTGTTGGCGGCGAAACGAACAGATTCCAGATATCACAAACTCGGACTGGAAACTAGAACCAGCATTTCTACTAGAAAAAGACCCCCTATTTGCAGCTGCACTCAGGACAGACCCCTCCATCTATGTTGAAGATGTGGAAACCGCCAACCCAGAAATAGTAAACAAAGAGTTTGAGCGCTCTTCATTCGGACATCGGGCGTTGATTCACGCCCACCTGTGTTGGGAGGGTCAACTATGGGGAATTTTGCAGCCCTGTGTCTTTGGTAGTGTGCGAGTTTGGTCAGCAAGCGATCGCGCCGTTGTCAATCAACTCGAAGGCAAATTAGTACCCTTGGCGGTTGCTTATGTCAAATCTGCTAGCCTTCAGAAATGACAATAGATATAAAATCAACCTCAATCACTAAATTGAAAGGTTGATCAACTTCAAAATTAATGCGCTCCTTTCCCAAGATGTGATCGCGATTTTGAATTATTTAATTTCTTGAGTAGCGCTACTGTATTGAATATTTGGCTTTGCTGAATTTAGATATGAAACCATTTTTCGCTAAAAAACGAGACTTATTCTTTGCGCCATTACGCCCTTGGGTGAGGCTTATTCATACTTCAATACAGCAACGCCCAATCTTTAGTCCCGCTTTATCCAGCCGACGGGAAAGCAAATTCTCATAATCATCCCAAATTCTAAATCGCAAGATTAATAGCAAGTTGTGATAAGATGCCTCCTACTCGGATTCATATCCTTCCTCACCGGAATTATGCAGAACTGACGATAGGGCTACCGTCGTTGTCGAGACGTCAAAGAACGCACCCGATGGTTGGTAATTCGTCTGTTAAGCCGACCAAAAAACCCCATGAAAGTAGAGCAAGTAGCTGAAATAACAAGTTTTAGCACAGATTGGGTGCGTAAAATCCCTGATCATTATAATGCTTTGGGTTTATCGAGTATTTTAGACGGACACAAGAAAAGCCGCTTCATTTTCCGTAGAAACTCATTGAACACTCATAAGTCAATGTCTTGAGAGTTGGTAGTGCTTCTCTCATCTTCCGCAACTGGGGAGCTTGTTATAACTACAGGTATCCCTTCATTTTTTTACTCGTTCTTTGGCACCGCGGCCGGGTAGCGGTCGCGTGCTTTAGTCTAAACTCCAGTTAAGGGAGAAGCAGGATTTTCTTGGCTCTGTTACAATGTAAAGCAATGTAACAATACTATCAACTCCTTTCCAGACCAAGCTCAATCGTATCTTGGGTGATGGTAGGTAATGTCATGTCAGTAATTCAGTGCAATAGCAATAACAAAAGCCTCCCCAATTTATCAAGGGAAGGCTTTTGTTTTTTAGAATATAAACCTGGCACCGAGCTATTTTAGCAGAAGGCTACCCTTCAACTATCGTCGCC
>CAXTNZ010000350.1:0-5904 GCA_964245695.1 uncultured bacterium
CGTCATATTTGCACTCCCTACTTTTATCGTAAGCGATTATGCGGACTTGATATCAGGACTTGGCTTGGCAGTTTCCAGAAATTGCACATGTAAACTCGCGGCGGTCAACCAATGGTGATGTGCCGTTGCTGTGGGGTTGGTTGTGCGGCGAACGCAAAAGCAAACGATACGATGGTTTACGCGATCGCTCTGTAGGACTAGGCATCACCTCAACAGTTCGCTATCACGCCAAATGTTTGTGTGATTTGCAGCGAGAAGAATACAGTATTGAGGTGGAGTTGCATTGTTTGCTTACCGACTCTAAGTTTACCGCTTACCGAGAAGTTTTTAAAACCTTTGGTTTTGGGCTGCGCTTAGAGGCGATTATTCTCTCCCAAATCTACCCACTTGAAAATTACTTTGGTGCTGACGGCAAGCCAGAAGTAAGAATTCGCAAGGGGAGAAAGTCGGGAAAGCCAACAAAACGCCACTTGTCACTACGTCGCTTCCAAAAAGCTTTGGGGCTTGCACCGTCACTAGAAGCAAGCGGTGATAAGACTAAAATTATAATTGTCGGTGGTTCGGATTTGTGCCGTATTGCCTTCTGGCAATGGGTTTTCACTCGCATCGAGGTAAGGAAGTCGCGTCTTAATAATAAGATTGGTCAAATCTTAGGCACAAAGCTTGATGAGGAAAAAGCTACGGGGCGACCGGTTCGATTAGTGCGATCACGTATTTCTGCCAAAGCTGCAAAGCTGCTATTTCGGGAATTAGTCAAAACGATTTGTTTAGAGTGAATAGCCAGACAATCAAGAATACTTTATTGATACCAATAAGTACGGTGGGACTCATTTGAGTGAATTCCCGCGTCAAATCGCTGATGCCCGGCTCGAAGTCATTTTTAGGCGCTTGAATTTCATAATGGACTTCTTGCATAAGTGGGTTTCATCTGCGTTTATCTGCGTACCCTGCGGGAAGCCCTGACGCTCGATGACTCGCTACCGCTTCGCTATCGGGTTGGTGCAGTCGCTCATGGGGGAAACCATGCCAGGTGCTTCAAGTCGGCAGAGCCGCCCAACGCACTGGCTCCCCTTGGCGTTAGCCTCTCCCAAAGGGAGAAGACCGCGCTGCTTCACCGCTCCGCGTCTACATCTGCGGTTAATTTATTCATTTTTTTGCAATGAATGCAAGAAGTCTAATCATTATGTTGATTTCAGAGGAACAACGCCTTGATCAAAAACTCTGTTATCAGTGCCGATGCCGCTAATTTCTATTTTATCTGCATACACTTGATACGCCGCAAAACTCAAATTTTCAGTAGCATATTGCGTCCATTCATTTTTTCCTACAGGACGATGACCGGCACCAGCACCACAAATTAAATAAGTTGTTCCATTAATCGAACGAGTACGTTCATAGTGATGTTCGTGACCATTGATATAAAGTTGAACACCGTATTTTTGAAATAGGGGAGTAAAGCTTTGAATAAAAGCTGGATTACTCCCATAAACACCCGATGCATAAACTGGATGATGGCCAAATACAATCTTCCAAGGAGCATCCGAGTGACTTAATTCTTTATCTAACCAAGCTAGCTGGTTTTTCCAGTCAGCATTCTCGTTTGTATCTAAAGCGAAAAATTGTATTTTTTTCTGGCGAAAGGTGTAGTAGCGTCCCTTCATATTAAAGCCGGGATATTTAAGTTGTAAGTCGCCGTTAGCGGTGCGAATATCGTGATTACCTAAACAAGCCTGAAATTTCACATTTTGTTTGAGCAATGGTGCGTATGGACGCTCAAAGACTTCCCCTATTTTTTCAATTTCCCCATTGTTATAGATATTATCTCCAGCCAAAACTACCAAATTATAAGGATTTTGGCGGTGATAATTAGTCATGGCTTTAGCGACATCATACTGTCCTCTCGCGCCAGTTCCTGTATCTGCCACAGAAACAAAACGCAGTAGCAAGTCTTTTTTTGCTGGGTTGGCAGTTGCTGGTTGTTCTAAGGCATCATTGACGGGAATATTGGCGGAATTATTAGTCCTGGGGGTAATCTGACGAGCGAAGCTTTTGCCTGCATAGGCGGCGGCGATCGCACTCAGGCTAGAGAATAATAAAAATTGACGACGTTTTAGGCTCATAGTTGGCTGAATTTAAAATAGAGCAAGTTTACCAGAACCAATCAAGTGATACATTAAGGCTGAAGACGCGGCACTTGTAAGAATTTATCTTATTTGAGCAAAGGTGCGCTGCAATCTCAGGAAACTTTCATGTCACAAGACAACCCGAATTCACAACTACCCTCCCAGCCAGAACCAGAACCGAGTCAGTCGCTATCTAGACAGCGGCGGCGAACTCCACCGCCAAAGCAACCCTCTCAAAGAGTGCAGCCATTTTGGAAGGCGCAAATTATCAAACTTTTGCGAGGGACAATTGGCACTTTAGAAGGCGCAGTGCAAAAACTGGAGACAGAACCCGCACCCGGTACTGCGGAAACTCCTAGTTTATGGAGTGGAATTTTAGCTAAAATCCGCTCTTTGTTACCAGAAAATTTGTCAGCAAAGCTGTCAAATACAGCTTTGACAGGGGTGATTGCTGCGATCGCCGTAATTTTGATTTGGACAACTTCGACGCTGCTAACTGGGAAACCGACTGAGGTAGCAACTGTTCCCCCAGCGGACGAGAAAACTGTTCCCCCAGCGGACGAGAAAACTGTTCCCTCAACGGAAGAGAAAACTGTTCCCTCAACGGAAGAGAAAACTGTTCCCTCAGCGGAAGAGAAAACTGTTTCCCCAGCAGAAGAGGTTCCTGGGGAAACGATAACGACTCCACCGGAGTTAACCGCACCAGAACCACCGCAACCCGTAGAAATTGTGCCTTCGCCAGAACCGGAACCGACACCCACGCCAATATTAGAATTGACACCAGAACAAACGTTGATTGCGGCGATTGAAAATCAAGTAGCAGAAATTAGCGATCGCTTTGCCGAAGGTCTAATAAAGTCGATTCAAGCCAACTTTGGTACTAGCAATCTTACGGTCAAAATTAGTGACGATTGGTACACACTGAAAGAATCCCAACAGAACAAACTAGCAGCCGATATACTACAACGCTCCAAACAAATGGATTTCAGCCATTTGGAAATTACCGACTCTCAAAATAGGCTGGTAGCGCGTAACCCCGTTGTCGGTACTGAGATGGTGATTTTTAAACGACGGGCGTAATAAATTGGACTTTGGACAAAAAAGAGTTGTTCGCGTAAATTATACGCGAACAAAATGAATGATTAATTTTGTTTATAGTTTTTCGCCTCTTCCATCAAATCTGCTGGCTCTACTAGTCAGAAGCTTCAGTAGATAAAGTAATATCAAGAACTATATTTTTAAGTAATATTATTTATAAAACTTTTGACAAAAAAGAATAAGTTCGCGGAAATTCTACGCGAACAAAACATAGGCAGAAAAAAAGGATAGCCACCAGAACACCAAGATATAGTAATATAAAATACAAAATTTTAGAGCGGGAAATACTGATGGCTACGCCGAAATTTAATCACAATCAATAAATGCGCGCAATTCCAAGATTTTCGACAAAAAATTTACAACTGTTTTGAATCTTGCAGCGATGCCTGTATGGATTTGTTGGATGCGCTCGCGGGTAATACGGGAGTCAACCCCTTCGGGGAATTCGCTCATTCAAAAAAGGTCAATTAAATTGCCGAATTATCTTTAATATGATGTCCGGCAAATTACCCATAATTAAGCAGCCAGTTCAGACCATCAATAAAAGTTGGTTAAACCACGTACAAAATCACGCTGATGAATGATTTGGCGACAACGTTTAATTAGCACCTCCGCTCTTATCGTCGAGACTTTCCAAACTGCGGGAGAGCGATCGGCTCATTGGTGAGTGTCCACAAACGCTAGAAGAGGTTGTAATTCTGGAGAGTGAGAAGGCAAAAACTCCAAGTGTATGCAATGCCGGAATTTTTACTTGTTCGCGCTTTTTGCCAACCTGCTTGGTCAACAACCAAGACAAGCTGTTTACGAGTACTAATACCAAAGTGTCGAGCACTCATCTGCGCTTCCCTTTGTTAAATAATTGGATGTTAACGTAGGGTAGTATCCACGCCTTAGTTTGACCGGATTGAGGATGAACAAAACCGTAAAGCCACAGCCATTTAAAACGCCTTTTTATCCTGTGCAGTACGTAATGTCCATTCATCAACCCTTGCGGCATCGGATTACTGGCTAAAAGCCTACTCTATGTTCGTCAATTGCCCATACTTCTACGTCTGATTCTGGGTTTTCTTTTTGTATTTGTTCGACTTTGGTTGCCAAATTTTTTTTTCCACTCAGCCTGTTCTTCAAGGCTAGACTCTGTATGCGAGGAGTCGGGGTACTCTTAGACGAAAACGCGTTTGTTTAAGATATTCCCATCCTCGTTGACGACTAACGGGACGACCAATTAAATCAGCAATCCAGTCTGCTACCTTCCTACCATTCCAGTGCCCTCATAAGTCTTGGAGCCTCTTGTAATGCCTGCCACAATAACGCCTGTTGTACATCATCTAAAAGTGGTTCGCTACTTCCTTGATTTGAGATACGTTGGTCTCCCAAGGTTTCCGCTCGAATACGGTTGTAGCCCCAAACCAACTCATAAATCCAACTACGGCTATAGCCTGTAGTTGCTACCACCAATGAGTGTCCGTATACATCAGAGCTAACAACCAAATTATTTGGTAATGTGTCCGCTTTACTGCCTCTTTGGCTTGGCGATAACCGTTCTCCAACTCTTCTAAGCTCAGATGTGGCTCGATTGTTACTCGTTTTGGCCGTAGCGATCGCACCAATAATGCACCCATATTTATATTATGGGTGATTTGCCGGACATCATATAAGTCCAATATTCCTAGAAGCTATAACTCTATTTATAAAGCACTTCCCCGAATCATTTAATACAACTCGATACAGATAGGAACAATAAAGTTGAAGAACCAGAAGAAGAAGAAAAACCAAATAACTTAATTAGGGTGATATCTGAGTTAATTGACCAACCACAACAACGGTCTTTTTACTTATTCGCAACTGATACAACACCCCATCCGCGTCCTTACGCTAGGACGTTAGTTGAACGTGGGTAAAAGAATTATTTCCGATTTTACGAGTTTCCCTATCTCAATGGGGAAGCAGTTTCCAACGTTTCTTGGAGTTGCTGTCTGTTGATCTTGGTGATGATATCGCAGTTATTCAGTTCGACCAAGGGTCATTCCACAAAGCTAAAGCTCTGAATTGTCCATAGAACATCATCCCTATTTTTCAACTTCCTCACTAAGAGTGAACTCAACCCGATTGAACGGTTATGTTTGTTTCTCAAATCGAAACTGGAATGGGAAACTTGCAAAACCAGGAGCGCAACTACAGCAGAAGTTAACTGATGTACTGAGACAGTGATACGACCAGTTTCATTTAAAGTTTGTTGCGATGAAAGCTGCAATCCAATCCATAACCTCAATGTAACGTTGTGTTTTCAACCCACCTTGAAAATCGCGCATACTCAAAACTAACTTGAGATTCCCTTGCAAAAACCCACGACACTATGCCGGACAGGCTTGTTTTCTAGATCCGCTTTTTCAAGAGCGACTATTTTTGATGTTCGCGTTGGCGAAGCCTCTCGAACGCTCCTTGCGTCTTTGCATCTCTCGAAGAGAAGCGTCTCCGCATTTGAGAAGCCTATCCCCCTAAAAGCGAGCGTAGGACTTGCCCACAAACCCAAAATGCTAATACGACCACTACGACTACCTACTGGTGGCATTTGTTTTTGGCTACCAATACGGCTGTAACTATAGCTGACTGGACTCTGGCACTTACAAGTAATAGTTGGGTCGATGGGCGGTATTATCCGCCGCACCTCCCGAAAGGCGAA
>CAXTNZ010000351.1:0-5843 GCA_964245695.1 uncultured bacterium
TGCTGCTTGTTTGCGGCAACAATTGTAAGAAGTTGTCAATGTCAGCAAAAGCAGCTTTGTAGTTGCTTAAAGCTAGTTGAGAGTTGCGATCGCTTGCGGCTTGATCGATTTTCACCAGGTGGTTAAACAAATCCCGCGTCACCTGACGTGCTGTGGTTTGGTCTTTAGATAGCATGTTAGAAGCGATATAAGTCATGTTCAGCTTTGCTTGTGTCATTGGACCATGTATAAAATTACCCACCTTGATCCATTGATTTGTTTGGATCAGCTTTTGCAGTTCTTGTGAGCGATCGCGTACTGTTAGAATGTCAGGAACATATTCCTGAATTTTCTCCAGCTGAGCTGTTGTGTAAGTTGGAGGTGGTGTGGCGACAGTAGGACTGCCACAACTAATAAGGAAGGTTGCCAATAATACTAGAATTAATGACAAAATCGAGCGTTGACGCGCCATATACTCAACTTATTTGTGCCTATTAACAGTGTCATTTTAGATCGCTAGGGCAATTTCTCGTTGTTGTTAGGCAGGGTTTTTGCCGAAAATCTTTGAGCCTCATCTGCTATTTTCCAAAAAAAGGCAGTTTTAGCCAGTTCCGTTAAAAATTTTAAGTATAATTACTTGATAAATTTTGCTGATTCCCAAAAACTTGTAAGCCGACACAAAATAGGAGTCTTTGAGCGTGAATGCAGCTGAACAGGCAACAAACGTTGAACTCGCTAGCAAGATTGCGACGGTAGTTAACTTGTTCAAATTTGAGTTTCCTGATGCTAGATCAGATCTCAAACCCTGGAAAAATGACCCAGATACTAGGGAGTTAGTCGATCCAGACTCTATCGACATCGGCTTTCACTTTCCTGGCATCAGTAAATCTTGGCGCAGCCGCAGTATATTAATTCAAATCCGTTTTTATCAAGATCCCATAAACGGCTCATGTCGGGCAATCGGTGTCGAGATAGCAGGATTTGACCATCGCGGCGAGGCTTGGCGACTTTCTACGGTGGATAACTGGAGTTTTGTCGGTACGTCTGAACCTTCCCCACAAATAGAGGAAAAGCTAAAACAGTTTTGCCGACACATTTTAGAAGTGTTCAATCAGCAAACTGCTAAGTAAGTTCGTTCGTAGTGAGCGGTAAACCGCTCATAAACTAACAATCAGCAACTATTTTTGACAGCTACCATCAACACAATATGCTGATTGATATGTGCTAGAACGCTTGCCAAATAGGGTGTAGCGGTTGTCGCGGATTTGTTCGTAAAAGCGATCGCCTACCCACTTCACTCCAGGTAAAGCTTGATAAGCCTCGACAAATACACTGCCAAGCGGCAATAATCGCCCAATTTCTTCCGCCGCGGCACTACCTTGCCAGCGTCTTTCAGGTGCATTTGCATCAATTAAAATCATTCCCTGTTCGCAATCAATAGCCGTAATTCCCCACTGTCCGACTGTTTGCTCATCTTGCATGGGGGTATAGTGAAACAGCTTTCCCTGATCTAGGGTTTCCAACAGTTGCACGCTTGTAACGCAAAGATTGCAATTACCGTCGTAGATAACATAGTAATTCATAAAAGTAGCAGATTGTTTTTTAAATACTAGTCTATGTTTATATTTGTCAACTGAGAAAATTATGTCAATCATGCCTAAGTATGAAAATTATTTTCCTAATCTATACTCATTACTCTCCCACCAGAAAGCAAGATTTTGAGATTTTTGGCAAGAATTTGCAAGACAATAGTATGGATTATCGATAAACTCAATTTCAGCAAGTTAATAAATAGTCATGCGATACAAACTCTTAGGCAAAAGTGGTTTGAGAGTCTCTGAACTCTGCTTGGGAACCATGACCTTTGGTGAAGACTGGGGTTGGGGTGCATCGAAGGACGAAAGTCAAAAGGTGTTTGATGCCTTTGTGGAAGCTGGGGGGAACTTTATTGACACCGCCAACGGCTACACTGATGGCAGTAGTGAGAAAATCGTTGGTGAGTTCATCGCCCAAGAACGAGAACGTTTTGTAGTTGCCACCAAATACTCATTTCCCTTGCAAATGAACGATCGCAAGGGCAATCCTAACGGCAGTGGTAATCATCGTAAGAATATGATGCAGTCTGTGGAAGGCAGTTTAAAACGCCTGAATACCGACTATATTGATTTATTTTGGTTGCACGCTTGGGACTTCATGACACCGATTGAGGAAGTCATGCGAGCGCTTGATGATTTGGTGCGTCAAGGTAAAATACTATACGTGGGCATTTCTGACACGCCTGCTTGGATTGTCTCACAGGCAAACACACTGGCGCAGTTTTATGGCTGGACACCTTTTGTCGCTTTGCAAATTGAGTATAACTTGATTCAGCGGACACCAGAACGGGATTTGCTACCAATGGCAAAAGCCTTCGATTTAGCAGTTACGCCCTGGTCGCCTTTAGGTGGTGGTGTGCTTACAGGTAAGTATAATAAGCCTAATAGCAACGACGAACAGGGACGATTGGCAAGTCCAGAAGGGGGAAATATTCCGGAACGCAGTTTAGCGATCGCCGAAGTCGTCGTTCAAGTTGCCGAAGAAATTGGACACACACCTTCGCAAGTTGCACTGGCTTGGTTGCGTCATCAAAGTGGTGTGATTATTCCGATTGTTGGGGCACGCAAGTTAACACAATTTCAAGATAACTTAGCTTGTTTAGATGTCAGCTTATCACCAGAACATCTGCAACGTTTGAACGAAGTCAGTCAAATTGAACTTGGTTTTCCCCATGACTTCTTGCACAGCGAAATGATACGCGATCGCCTCTTTGGTGGTACATTCAGCACTATTGAAAATCATCGTCATTGAGCAAGCTAATTGCAGCTTTACAAATTTTGAATTAAGGTAACAATAATTTACAAACCGATTAATTCCATCTATCGGTAGAGAGTTTCGCGCCCTTAACTAGTACCTGTAGACTAGTTTTATCGAGCTAACAAGGTAGAACCATGAGCGACAACAACCTTTCATCTCGCCTTTACCCCACCCGTATTGACATTCCTGCGGAAGCGCGATCGCAGATCGTTGTACTGCTCAACAAAACTTTGGCAGCTACCTCGGATCTGAAAACCCAGGTAAAACAAGCGCACTGGAACGTCAAAGGAACTGATTTTTATCAGTTGCACGAAATGTTTGACGAAATAGCTGGCGAACTGGAAGAGTACGTTGATATGATTGCCGAACGCGTCACAGCTTTGGGCGGATATGCAATGGGAACTGCACGCATGGCTGCTGCCAATTCCATCTTGCCAGAATATCCTACCGATATTTTGGCAGGAATGGAGCATGTGACAGCTTTGGCAGATCGCTTTGCACCTTATGCCAAGCATCTCAGAGAAGCGATCGACAAAACTGACGAATTAGGCGATCTTGACACCGCAGACCTTTACACTGAAGTTTCTCGCACCATTGACAAACGACTCTGGTTCTTAGAAGCTCATCTGCAAGCAGCAGTAGTTACAAACACAGAAAATGGAAATGGAAATGGTAACGGTGTCTCAGCTACTACTAAAACTCAACAAACAGTTCTTGCTGGATAAGTTGAGTAGTTAGTGGTTAGTTGTTGCTAGAGACGCGATGTTCCTCGCGTCTGTACGTGGTTAGTTGTTAGTAGTAATTTTGGACTACTATCAACTAAGAACGATTAACTATCAATTATCAATTACATACAGTATCTTTTTGGTAAGTACGTTACTTTCAAGTGCGTACTTTTCATTTTATATGTATATACTTTACTATTGAGATAGTTAACAAGCAGGTCTAATAAATTTGAAATTTTACGAGTTATTTGATTTAGATTTGTTAACAAAAAGCTTGTCTTTTAAGATAAATAACCATCAAAAAGAAGGTAGATGTATGTCTCAAAATACTGTTACCCATCTAATTCATGATAGAAACGCACGCGGTCAAAGTAAAATTGGTTGGTTGGATAGTTACCATACATTTTCCTTTGGAAATTTTTACGATCCCAATCGCATGGGATTTCGCACTCTCCGGGTGATTAATGACGATCGCGTTGTCCCTGGTGCAGGATTTGGCACCCACGGTCATCGCGATATGGAAATTCTCACCTATGTCCTAGAAGGTGCGCTAGAGCATAAAGACAGCTTGGGTACGGGTTCGGTGATTCTTCCCGGTGAAGCGCAAGTTATGAGTGCAGGTACTGGTATCACTCACAGCGAATACAATCACTCACAAACTGAACCAGTACACTTTCTACAAATCTGGATTCTTCCCGATCAGCAAGGTTTAAAACCAAGATATGAACAGAAAGCTTTTCCTATTGAAGAAAAGCGGGGAAAACTACGCTTAATTGCTGCCAAAGATGGGCGCGATGGTGCTGTAACAATTCATCAAGATGTGAATTTGTACACATCTGTTTTAGAACCTGGTGATGTGGTAAATTATCACGTTCAGCCACATCGTTATGCTTGGTTACAAATAGCGCAAGGCATAGCAACCTTGAATGGTGAAGAACTTAGAGCCGGTGATGGTGTACAAATTAGCGTTGAAGAACAACTGGAAATCAGCACCCAAGTAGGTGCAGAAATCTTGCTTTTTGATTTGGGTTGATGTCAAAATTCTGGAGTTTAGACTACGCAATGGAAAATGACCCAGCAACGCTGAGTTAAGAAAAGACATAGTAGGGTGCGTTACCCCAAAGGCTAACGCACCAAAACATAAAGGGAGGTGCGTTACCCTGCGCGATAACGCAACGGCAATATTAGGCGAGGAAAATCCACACCCTAATTTGCCTCCCCTACACATAAGATTTTTTCAATAATCAAATCGGATTCCTATAGTTGCCATAGTTAAACGCTCAAGGAGGGTGCTAGGGCTAAAGTTTTCGTACTATCAGCAAGGAGAACGCGATCGCATAGGTTAAACATTTCTACCTCGGTCTGCGTCTGTCGCATCAGCCGCAGAAAATGACCTTCAGCGTCAACCGAGAGGGCAATGTAGTTGAGGAACATTTTGAGGTAGCCTACGCGCGATCGCTCTGGCATACTTGCTGCTGTGGGGGTTTGCCATAAACGATCAATATACTTGCGTACCTCTACTAAAGGAACGGGTGCGATCGGCTCTCCTCGCAAAGCCTGCCGAATTTGATTAAAAATCCAAGGATTGCTGATCGCCCACCGTCCCACCATCACACCCGCAGCACCCGTTTGAGAAAGCACTTCCAGGGCAGTTGTCGCAGAGTGGATATTGCCATTGGCAAGCACTGGACAATCAACCCGTCTGACCGCTTCAGCGATCAAATCATATTTCACTGCCCCGTGGTACATATCTTTTACCGTGCGACCATGCAAACTCAGCAAATCAATGCTGTGGCGATTGATGATATCTAGAATTTCGTAAAAGGTATCTGTATTTTCAAAGCCTACGCGCATCTTGACGGTCAAAGGTCGATCATTCACAGCAGAACGCAGTTCTCCCAAAATCCGATCCACTTTTTCTGGTAAGAGCAGCAATCCACCCCCAACATTTTTGCGATAGATTCTAGGTGCTGGACAGCCCATGTTCAAGTCAACTCCAGCGATATTATAGCGGCAGAGTTCCTGTGCTGTTCTTACTAAGTCTGGAATGCTTTCGCCAATCATTTGAGCAAAAACGGGGCGACCCGTATCGTTTTCGGTGATTGCTGCCAGAATGTTACGATTGAGCCGTGAGGTATCATTCACGCGAAAATACTCCGTGAAGAAGTAGTCAGGACTGCCGTAGTGGGCAATAACCTTCATAAACCAGAGGTTTGTCACATCCTGCATGGGGGCAAGAGCGGTGAGGGGTAGGTCTTTCTGGAGCGATTGGGGGAGCGATACCTG
>CAXTNZ010000352.1:0-5827 GCA_964245695.1 uncultured bacterium
TTTCACCAACAGTCGTTGAATATAGCTAGAGAAATTGGCGATCGCTTCTGAATTGCGATCGCATGGTTTAACTTAGGTCTGTCATTAGAAAACGTTAATCGAGAATCAGACGCGCTGGGTGCTTATCGCAATGCCCGTGAACTGTATCACGCAATGGGACTTGATGCTGATGTGCAAGATTGCAACAATGCAATTGAGCGTCTTTCTCAACCACAAATGCCTGTAGTGCCCCGTCGTGGGTTTTGGGGTTGGTTGCGTCGGTTGTGGCGTTGGGTACGCGCTTGGTTTAGGCAGTAAATAAATTAAATTATTACAATAAATTTAACCTGTTAATTCCAAATTTTTGGGAAATCATAGTTTCAAATTTATGAACAGCAAAACCATAGATATAGGTCAAGCTATATCTAAAGATATTGCAGAGTATTTCAACTTTCTCTCTCCTGGAGATATTAGACTGAAAAATTCCAGAATAGGAATTGAAACAATTCTTTATGAATACATCGATTGTGGACGCTCTCCAGAGGAAATTGCCCAAATATATAAGTCAATTTCCTTAGAACAAGTATATGCGACTATTCTTTACTATTTGCAAAACAGAGAAATTGTCAGTGCTTACATGAATAACTGGCTAGAACATGGTCATAGAATGAGAGAAGAACAGCGACTTAATCCCCCACCAGTATCAGAAAAACTCCGCCAACTCCGAACTGCAAGACAAGCCAAAAAACAAATACATGACGCTGAGATATCTGATTGATGAAAATGTCAATCCTCTATATCCAAATCAAATTAAACTAAAAGAAGGTGAAATTTTTATCCAGGTAGTAGGAGAACCAGAAACACCACCGAAAGGAACACTCGATCCAGAAATTATATGTTGGTGTGAGGAAAATAATTTTATATTAGTGACAAACAACCGCACTTCCATGCCAGTACATTTAGCTGATCATATTGCTGTTAATCGTCACATACCAGGAATTTTTATTCTCAATCCGAATTTAAGTGTTGGTGAAAATATAGAAGAATTAATATTAGTTGCTTTAGCTTCAGAAGATGGTGAATATCAAGACCGCATAGTTTATTTACCTTTGCCATAATATTAATATTCATAACAAAAGCGCGCTTTGCATCTTTGCATGAGACTTGATCGCAAAAAATCTGTGAAAGCGATCGCTCT
The DNA here is from genome assembly GCA_964245695.1 of uncultured bacterium. Classification (GTDB taxonomy): domain Bacteria; phylum Cyanobacteriota; class Cyanobacteriia; order Cyanobacteriales; family Nostocaceae; genus Hassallia. Next base: position 1,178 of record CAXTNZ010000352.1, read on the forward strand.
TGTCGGTTCGCATCAATGCTCGATAGATACAGTCATCGAATTATAGCAAAAGCGATCGCTACCACAGCTATTAGCCTACGCAGGCTTCAAAACCGTTGATTTTCCGGTTAGCCCACCTCCGTGGGCTTTGTTTGTATAGCCGAGCCAGTGCGTTGGGCAGGTTTCCCGACTTGTTCGCGGAGCGTCTCCGTAAGGAGAAGCACCTGGCGTGCGACTTCCAGTCGTTAGGGCAAGGTGCAATATCTGAGTATAGAAAAATTTGGAAGAGCGTTCTTGACGGTTATTATTAGTGATATTTTTAAGCATTGGGAACCCATCAAAATCCAACTTTATGAACGCAACCGACGATAAAACAATTGTTAAAGATTATTTCAATTCCACAGGCTTTGACCGCTGGAAACGTATTTATGGTGGTGGCGAAGTCAACAAAGTTCAGCTAGACATCCGCAACGGACACCAGCAAACTGTCGATACAGTCCTTAGCTGGCTAAAAGCTGATAACAATTTAGCAGAAATATCAATCTGCGATGCTGGGTGTGGTGTGGGTAGTCTTAGCATCCCCCTAGCGGCAGATAATGCTAAAGTTTATGCCAGCGATATTTCCGAAAAAATGGTGGCTGAAGGAAAGGATAGAGCCTTAGAAACTTTGGGACAAGGGGAAAATCCTACTTTCGCCGTTCAAGATTTAGAAGCGCTGAGTGGTAGTTACCACACCGTCATTTGCCTGGATGTTCTCATCCACTATCCCCAAGAAAAGGCTTCGGAAATGATTTCTCATTTATGTTCTTTGGCACAGTCGCGGGTAATTCTCAGTTTTGCGCCGAAAACCTTCGCCCTTAGTATACTGAAAAAAATAGGCAGTTTTTTTCCGGGACCGAGTAAAGCAACTCGCGCTTACTTGCATCGTGAGGCTGATGTAGTGAAAATATTGGAAAGTAACGGCTTTGCAGTGCAAAGACAGTCGATGACTCGGACTCGCTTTTACTTTTCGCGACTATTGGAAGCAACACGTAAGTGAGGTTAAGATCGCGGCGAGATAAGTCAAATGTTTTGCGGCGATTATGAAATTCCTCACCAAAGTAACTGCGGGGTTCTTGCTTTCTTTCGGATTTATATGTTTCATGATGAGTGCTTCTGCTTTACCGCAGTTGGCAGACAAAGACCAGAATACCCTAGAACAGCAAGAGGCGACAGATAATTTTTTTGCGGGAATTGCCTTCGGTGTGCCATTAGCCGCTGGGGGAGGATACATGCTTTGGGGGTTGCGTCGAAGACATCAAAAACAGATCAGCGATCGCTTGGATTCTACTTTTTATAAAATGCTGAAAGCTGATCAGGGTCGAATTACCGTCTTGCGGTTGGCGATGGAGACACAGCTATCTGGAGAACAAGCCAAACAATATCTGAATCAAAAAGCCAAAGAGTTCAACGCCTCTTTTGAACCAAGTGATAAAGGCGACATCAGTTACCATTTCCATCTTTAAGTAGTTTATTGAACTGGGATGTAATTTTGTAAACTCTCGATTTTGAGAGTATTTTCACATCTTGCACCAAGCCAAAAGCGATTACGCCTGGTTTGGGCAAGATTCCCTAGTCCCAATTTTTGCTTCTTAGTGGAAGCTTTGAGCAAGTGAGGCTAGAATCACAAACAAAGTTCATTCTTTAAAGTGGAACTATGAAGACTGCCGGAAAATTGGCTTCTGGATGGCTGCTTACACTCGGATTTATGTTTTTAACAATATCAGTCTCAGCGGTACTTAACAAAAGTGCCATGCAAAACGCATCTGGGCGATTACCCCTAGAGTTTGAGCAAGAATTTGACGCTCCGAATGCTACCTATGCTGATGATAATGCTGCCGTGGGTGGTTTAGTTTTTGGCGTTCCTAGCCTAGCACTGGGGGGATGGCTAGCATTTGGATTGTACCGTGAAAGTCAGCAAGAGAAAAAAACGATTAATCAGCAGACGAGCGATCGCCTGCAATCTATTTTTTATCGAATGCTTCAAGAAAATAATGGGCGCATCACCGTTTTAAGCTTTGCAATGCAGTCACAGCTAGCAGCATCAAACGCCAGAGAATATTTAGATGAGAGAGCTACAGAATTTCATGCTAACTTTAAAGTAAGCGAAGATGGGGCAATCTCTTATCATTTTGATGTCTAAACCCTAATAAAAGCGAAAATGGTATAACTCCATGACGCAAATTTTTTTGAGTATAGGTGCTATTTTAGGCGGTTTGTCTGTGGCATGTGGTGCGTTTGCTTCCCATGCATTGCGGGAGAAAATTAGTGAGCGATCGCTCGAAATTTTTGAAACCGCAGCTCGTTACCAAATGTACCACGCTCTGGCATTATTGTTAGTAGCACTACTCCACCGCATCTACCAACAATCTCCGCCACCAACTTTGTTAGCAAGTGGGTGGCTGTTTATCATTGGGATTGCTTTGTTCTCAGGTAGCTTGTATGCTCTCTCGTTAACAAATGTGAAAATATTGGGAGCGATCGCACCACTGGGAGGCGCAGCTTTTCTTGCAGGTTGGGGTGCTTTGGCTTTTGCCGCTTGGAATTTAAAGTATTAATTTGTAGTCAGCGCTTCAGCGCTGAAGCACTGACTACAACATAAAGTTTTTTAATAAACTAAAAACAATAAAGATTTTCCGCCTGACAATATATTTTCTTGGGCGCTTCAATAAAATATTTAAACAATGCCGGACATAGCCACCCTTGGATATTTCTTTAATTCCAATAATGCCAATGTCCGTTATAAGTAGCTCAACCAAATTAAACATAAAATGTCATTACTTCGCTACCCAAAGGGTAGCGAAGTAATCGCAAAGATTATATTTTACGTTTTTTAATGTTGACCTACTTATTCTTCTCTTAACCAAATCAATTTTGCCTGATAACAGGGAAAAGGATTTGCAGAAAATAAAAGTTTAAAACCTTCATCAACATTGGGAATATCTTGCACTCCTAATGTCAATCATTTCTGGTACGCCACTCACAAAAGGTTCCTGAACAAGTCCGATCTGATCATCAAACACCCATGTCGAATTATGTCGATAGGTAAAAATCACCATCATTGACTTATTTATTAGACATTAGTTTTCTTGTCTAAGATTGCTTGTTGGACGGTAAACCTTACTTTTCTCTTTTCCCCGAATCAGTTTTAAAAAGATAGAATATTAACTTATGTAAAGCCTTTGCAAGCCGAATGTTTTGCAGTGTGAGGAGGGCGAGACGCTTAACAGAAGCGATAGCGGAAATTTATTGAATATTCAGGCAATTCTCAGCTACAAGGCTTAATTTCAACATCAAATAAAGCAATTACTTTAAACATGTGCCGTTTACAAGCCTACCTCGGTTCTCCCATCTCTCTAGATCCTCTACTGAATCAACCCGAACATTCACTTATAGTGCAAAGCTATCAACCCCGCGAAATGCTTTCTGGGGTGGTGAATGCTGATGGTTTTGGCTTAGGTTGGTATAATGTGCAGGAAGATACTGAACCATTTACCTACAAAAATACGCTGCCGATTTGGAATGACGTTAACTTGCCTAGTCTCAGCCGTTACGTTGAGTCTGGGTGCGTACTAGCCTATGTTCGCAGTGCTACAGCCGGTCAAGCCTTAGATTTTAGTAACTCTCAGCCATTTCAATATCAACAGTTGCTATTCATCCACAATGGTCGGATTGAGAATTTTCGGCAGACACTATACAGACCGATACGCAAGCAGTTGAGCGATGAAATTTATCAATGGATTAGCGGAACTACAGATTCCGAACACATCTTTGCTTTGCTGCTGAATCAATGGCAAGCCAACCCAGGCAAAAGTCTAGAGCAGGCTTTACACATAACATTGCTAGAGCTTCTGGAGTTAGCGCAAAGCTATCAAACCAATGTCTCCGCCAACTTGGTTATCAGTGACGGACATCGCCTGGTTGCTTCTCGCTTTAGCACACAATCGCCTGCTCCCTCTCTTTACTGGGTGAGAGACGATCGCACTTTCCCCAACTCCGTAATCATTGCGTCTGAACCCCTTTTTGCGGGAAATTGGAATCCTTGCCCGGAAAATAGCATTATCAGTGTGGGAGAAGACCGTGATATCAGAATTGCAGAAATCTAGTTTGAAACAAGAAATTTCTCGCGCTTTGTGTGAGTGTCGCGCCAACACTCTCGCTTTGTTCGAGGATATGGACGAAGCTACATTTCGCCATCAAGCTCATCCCGACTTTAGCCCTGTCGGGTGGCACTTGGGGCATATTGCTTACGCTGAGTCTTTATGGCTGCTAGAACGCAGTGCAGGCTTAGGGTGTTTATTCCCGCAATACCGCAAGTTGTTTGCGGCTGATGGTTTACCCAAATCACAGCGAGTCCAATTACCAAACCAGGAAGAAACCCGTTATTACTTAGACACAGTTAGAAAAAAAGTCCTAAATTACCTAGAGGTAGCTGATTTACATCAGCAAGAACGTCTTTGGCGCTTTTTGCTTCAGCACGAAAGCCAACACTGCGAGACGATCGCCTTTTTGTTGGAATTAGTCAATAGTCAACAGTCAACAGTCAACAGTCAACAGTTTTTCTCTCCCTCATCCCCCAATACGGTTTGGTTAGGGAGGTTATCTGTTGAGGCAAGCGGGGGGAGCAGGGGG
>CAXTNZ010000353.1:0-5796 GCA_964245695.1 uncultured bacterium
AAGTCTGGATGGGATTTTGTTAATGTTACGCGTTTAACTGTCGTAGATGTGTTTGGCGCTGGTAGTTAGAACAGGGGTGAGGGAGGGATGGGGGGACTAAGAACTCTGAACTCCGTGCCTCCGTGCCTCCTGACTTTGTGCCTCCTAATTCCCAACTCCTAACTTTTCATAGAAGCGGCAAGAGACGCAAGGTCCCTCTGGGTTAACTGCACAGCGAATGATTTCTGAATTGGCATTGTAGCGGCAGGTGGCATCGCCGACTACCCAACGTCCGTTTACCAAACTTTTCTCGGATGGTCGTTTGGCTGTCTGCACGTAAATAGCTATATTTTGTAAGCGGTAACGTCCTGCTGATATCTGTGGCGACGCTCTAAAACTGCGTAAGTTTTACCTTGCAAATCCAGATAGTTTCCGGGTTGCGGTGTCCAATCAAGTTGCACACTCCCAAGCGATTGGCGCGGATGTGTCAGAATCACCTCGGTTAATAAAGAGTCTGGCTCCATAAGCTTATGTAATTTGGTTGACAATATGCATCCTATCGCACTCGCCCACTCTAGCTTGGCGAGTGTCGCTGATACTTAATGATTTGCTAAACATTTGCAGACAGCGATCGCTCTTTTACATCAAGTAAATATTTATACTATAATTTTTCCAAAAAATAGCATAAAACCTGGCGACAACATAACTTTGAGTAAGCAATAATACAGTCTAAAGTAGCCAATATTAGCAAGTTGTGAAAATATCCGAAAAAAAACCGCGATCGCGGTCTAAAAATGTATCCAAAGACAACGAACGCGGTTAATTATTTACATCCCACCAAACCAAATAAGGAATAAAGAATCAGACCGATATTAATTAAGCAGTTTTAGCTTCTTCAATGTGGTTAGTTTCAGCGGCAGGTTCAGCAGTATTATCTGCTAAATTAATTTTGACAACTTGGCTACGTGCTTCAGTTACTTTGGGCAGTGTCAGCGTCAATATGCCATCTTTGAATTCAGCTTGCACTTTGTCATTTACAACAGCAACTGGTAGAGGAATCACTCGCTGAAACTTACCATAGCGGAACTCGGAACGGACGTAACCACCATTTTCAGTTTTGTTTTCATGGCGCTTTTCGCCATCAATAGCGACTACTTGCTGTGTCACCCGGATATTTAAATCTTTCGCTGAGACACCGGGAATTTGCGCCCGCAAAATTAGGTTATTATCTGTATCTTCCAGTTCAACCGCAGGCTTCCAGTTAATTTGAGATTCGCGCTTTGCAGTTAACATTTCATCAAAAACTTGATCCATTTGACGGCGTAGAGTTTCCATTTCTGAGAAAGGTTGCCAACGAATAAGTGCCATAGGTAACGTGCCTTGATCGCTCTTTGTAATTGACTTTTGATTCATACCTCTCTATAATGCCTACGCCTAACCCGAAAGTCGGTGAGGTAAACCGGATTGATATGGGAGTGAATACCAGATATCCAAGTTGCGAGTCTATCTAATCATCAATTCGCTATCACCGCTATTAACTACTGGCGCACCATAGAAGTAATAATTGGCAGTGTAAGGGACGTGAATCTCACGATTTTGGGATGTGCGATCGCAACCCCCAGCAGGTGCTTTACCATTAACAGTATCCCGGCGTTGAATCCAATTCACCTGGCTGAAAACGCCATTGCTTTCACGATATTTCACCTCTAACAGCAACCAGGGAATCGCATCAGCACTCGAAGCGTCCACCTTAGCGTGAACTTGACCAATGACTTTGCTACCATCATTAGCCTCCCAGGTAGGACCAGCGTAATGCTGACCCAGCTTTTGCCCCTGCTCATTGAACAGCACTGCTTCTGGAGCTTTCAAAGTCCACTTAAAAGTATTGGGATTATCTACCTTGGCTTTGCAGATATATATCTGTGAACCTGAAGCAGCTGCTTTGAGGATCAAATTCTGGTTACTTGGTACTTGCAAGTTATTAGGTATTTTAGGGGAAATACGAGGCGCTGTTTGGGCTACGGCGCTACTCACCTCAAACCCAAAAAGAGAAATTATTAAACTAATGTTTAGTAAACAAGAGATTTTCATAAAAGAGGTTTCTATAACAATGAGTACAATGGGTGAGATGATAGGTAATTGGGGAAAATACAATACCTATGACTCTTTACCTAAAGCATCAGCTTTAGGATGCAGAAGGGGGGTTGATATGAATAGTAATAGTTTTAAAAAAGAGAAACATCTGAAGAATGTCTTGAATCTGACTACAACGAAATCGATATAGTCCCTGATATCTCCTCTAACTTTAGTTGAGACATAAGTATATATGCTTAAATAATAAGTTAGAGATGAAAGTAGCTTTGGCGACAAAAGAAAAAGCCAGCTATACAAACGCTCGCCAGACGAGCGCAGGCTAATAAAGAGCATTTTCACATAAAAATGCTTTAATTAAATATGTCTTATTCATATGAGTTAATCGGAGAAGTGTTTATTTTTAAAAGTATCGACGAAAAATATTTAATTACAGCAAAACTGAATATATAAAGTTGGCAAAAGTTTCGTTTAATAAAGTAAGCCAATCTGGCTATAACTTTCGTCTTGGCTGGGTAGCGGCTATTGCAACGAAAGTTAGAAAATTTCCATTTTTTATGGTTTAGAGATGCAATAAGGAGTATTAATAAAAGAAAGCTTTGCTATTGGATGCTTCTATGAGTTTAATGCTAAAAATCCAACCCAATCCTATTCGGCTATTGCTCTACACCGAATGGATCATGCTTGCTAGTTGCGGTTCACTGGCTGTGGTAGAAAGCATAGAAAAACAACATCTACCTGTACAACATATTCTTATCCTGGCTGTACTTGGTTTTATGGGTTTGCGCTTACCCGCTGGTAAAACCTTAGTCAAAGTACTTTATACCACCATTGAAATAGGTTTAATTTTTTACGGAACAGCATTAGGATATCTGCATATCTTGCCAACGCTGTATCTAATTGTGGTCATCCGCAGTTGCTTTATATTTCAATTGCACGGTCGCTGGGTAGTTGCGAGTTTGTCTTTTATTCTATTCTTTTTACATCAGGTGCAGTATGTACAAAAGATTACTCCAAAAGTCAATCCAGAGGCACAGCATCTTTTCTGGATGCACCAATTGTCTGAGTTCCTAATGTTTGCCTTGGGATTATTATTTGTGTTTGAGTTTGTGAATACATTGTTAGCAGAGCGCCAAACGCGGCAAGAACTGGCATTTGCTCACGAACAGCTACGGGAATATGCTTTGCAAATAGAAGACCTTGCAGCCGTGCAAGAGCGCAACCGCATCGCGCGGGAAATTCATGATTCTTTAGGACATGCGCTAACCGCGTTGAACGTGCAGTTGCAAACTACTGCCAAACTCTGGCAAATCGATCCCGAACAAGCGAAATCGTTTTTTCAGACAGCGCAAAGGTTGGGGGAAACAGCAATGAAGGAAGTGCGTCAATCTGTCAATGCTTTGCGTGTAGATGCGAGAGAAGAAGAACCTTTAGAAGTAGCGATCGCCTCTTTAGTAGAAGATTTTTGTCAAGGTAGCGGAATCTCAGTTTGTTGCAGTATCAACGTGGATACTGATTTGTCGCCGCAAGTAATCAAAACCTTATACCGGATTGTGCAGGAAGCGTTGACCAACATTTGCAAATACGCAGAAGCCACAAAAGTCGAGATTGATATCAACACCAACTTTGAAAAAGTGTACCTTTGCGTTAAAGATAATGGTAGGGGTTTTCGCATAGACTCCAGAAAAACTGGGTTTGGACTTCAAGGTATGCAAGAACGAGTTGCAGCCTTGAAAGGGGACTTCCACCTGGAAAGTGAACCTGGCGATGGCTGTCGGATCGCTGTTGAGCTTCCTTTAGAAGAAAGTGTATATGATTCGCCTGTTACTGGTAGACGACCAAAGTCTGATTTGTCAAGGACTGAAGGCAATGTTGTCCCTGGAGCCGGATTTGCAAGTGATTGGCACCGCTGATAATGGTGAAGCGGCAATTGAGCAAGTAGCTGCCTTACAGCCAGATGTAGTATTGATGGATGTACGAATGCCAGTAATGGACGGTAGGGAAGCTACGCGAAAAATTTGTCAGCAGTTTCCAGATGTCAAAGTTTTAGTCTTAAGTACCTTTGATGATGATCGCTATATTACCGATTCCATACAAGCGGGCGCGAAAGGCTATTTGCTCAAAGATATGCCTTCGGAAGAGCTAGCCCAAGCGATTCGCTTTATCCATCGCGGGTATACTCAACTTGGACCTGGGCTGTTGGAAAAGTTGATTGCTAGCTCTAGCATCCCCAACGCCGAACCTGCAAACCCAAAGCCAGTCCGCCAGGAATTGACTAAACTAACTCCTAGAGAGCAAGATGTGTTGCGCTTGATTGGTCAGGGCTTGACCAACCGTGACATCGCCCAAAAACTTTACATTTCCGAAGGGACAGTCAAAACTCACGTCACGCACCTCTTGAATCGCCTGACTTTGCGGAACCGGGCGCAGCTTGCAATTTACGCCCATTCGGCTTTTCCCAACTGAGAATCATCTGTTTATAATCGCAAATAGCCTTTAGCAGACTAGCTTTTCCAGTGTCAAGTTGTTTAAAGTTATGTAGCCTTTTGATTACAGGCGCTAGAACACTGCGGTAAACTATGCCTTGATTATGATTCTTTGGCAGAGAAGAACACTTCAGTTAGGAGATTTTTTTCAATGTCTCATACCGTAAAAATCTACGACACCTGCATTGGCTGCACCCAATGCGTCCGCGCTTGCCCCACAGACGTGCTGGAGATGGTTCCTTGGGATGGCTGCAAAGCTGCTCAAATTGCCTCTTCACCCCGCATAGAAGACTGCGTGGGTTGCAAGCGGTGTGAAACTGCTTGCCCCACCGACTTTTTGAGCATCCGGGTTTACCTGGGAGTCGAAACCACTCGCAGTATGGGTCTGGCTTACTAAGAAATTCTCGTGAATTTCTGATTTCGGCTGACAATTTACAGCCAATAGCAAGCACCTTTAGCATCGTAGGGTAGGCAGTATGCACTATTCAAATAAATGGTGTATACTGCCTATTCTGCAAAATCACCCTTTTATTTATTGCGAAAATCTTAAATCCATAGCAATATAGCCGTTTTCTGTTGGGTGAAGTACAGACCATCTCCGAGGCAAAGCACAGAATAGCCCAACGCGTACCTCACCAAGGCGTGACCGAACTCAAAGAGTCTTTTGCGCTCTTGGTAGCGGGTGTGAAGGAGCTAGGGGAGTAGGCTCCCGGTAGCAAACGACGATTTCAGGTCGCGCTTCTGCCTTGCGTTTCTTCAGACTTGGCGAAAACCCCACGTTTGTGTTAGCAACTATACTGAGTCTAATCATCCTCAAAACGGAGTGGTGTGAACAATGTGCGGCATCGTTGGTTATATCGGCACTCAAGCAGCGACAGAAATTTTGCTATCTGGTCTGGAAAAACTGGAGTATCGGGGTTACGATTCCGCCGGAATCGCTACGGTTTGGGAAGGTGAGGTTAATTGCGTCCGCGCCAAGGGTAAATTGCATAACCTGCGTTCCAAACTAGAAGCAGTAGAAACACCAGCCCAAGTTGGTATTGGTCACACCCGCTGGGCGACTCATGGTAAGCCAGAAGAGTATAACGCGCATCCGCACATGGATATGGCGATGCGCGTGGCGGTGGTGCAAAATGGCATTATTGAAAACTACCGTGAGTTACGCGAGAAACTCAAACAAAGAGGATACCAGTTTCGTTCCGAAACTGATACGGAAGTAATTCCCCACTTAATTGCCGAA
>CAXTNZ010000354.1:0-5778 GCA_964245695.1 uncultured bacterium
ACAAATGACTATTGACTAATGACTATTGACTCTTGACTCTTGACTCTTGACTATTGACTCTTGACTATTGACTAATTCACCGACAGTCCTTTTGATGCCAGCCATTCAGAGTTGAATAACCGTGACTGGTAACGAGAACCGCTATCACACAGAATGGTGACGATAGTATGTCCGGGTCCCATTTGTTTCGCTAGTGCGATCGCACCGGCAACATTAATTCCTGTGGAACCGCCCATTAACAGCCCGTCTTTTCTCAATAGCTGGTAAACTACCCGCAAAGCTTCTTTGTCATCAATCTGAATCGCATCATCAGCAGGTGCGCCTTCCATATTTGCCGTTATGCGACTGTTCCCAATGCCTTCGGTGATAGAGTTGCCCTCACTCTTGATTTCGCCTGTTTTAATATAACTGTAAAGTCCGCTACCCATCGGGTCGGCAACTACGCATTTAATCGCCGGATTTTTTTCTTTCAAGTACATCGCCACACCCGCAAATGTGCCACCTGTACCGGTAGCAGCCACCCAAGCATCTACTTTACCTTCTGTTTGTGCCCAAATTTCCGCTCCTGTGGTTTCGTAGTGAGCGCGGCGATTTGCTAAGTTATCAAACTGATTCGCCCAAATTGCGTTTTCCATCTCGGCGGCTATTGTCCCAGATAGCCTAACGTAGTTGTTGGGGTCTTTATAGGGTACAGCCGGGACGGGGCGAACTTCTGCGCCCAAAGCCCTCATTGCGTCCATCTTTTCTTGCGACTGGGTGTCGGGAATAATTATTAGGCATTTGTAGCCTTTGGCGTTGCAAATATGTGCTAGTCCAATACCAGTATTACCGGCGGTTCCTTCGACAACGGTACCACCGGGTTTGAGTAAACCTTTTTTTTCGGCATCTTCAATAATATAAAGTGCTGCCCGGTCTTTGACAGAACCCCCAGGATTGAGAAATTCTGCTTTACCGAGGATTTCACACCCAGTTTCTTCACTAAAGCTGGTTAAGCGAATCAGCGGTGTGTTACCAACAGTTCCGACAAAGCCGTTTTTGATATCCATGTTGAATTTACCTGAGTTCTTTCCTATAAAAATTTTGGCTTATAATCAGTGGCAGGATTTCAGCTTTATTAAACTGGGTAGAGGCGATCGCCACCTGAGCCAGACCGGAGCCTGTTTTCATTTTCCATACGAATGCGATCGCTACCCAGGTAAAATTTGTTTTTATAGGTTAACATCGCCAGCAATACTAGCTCAAAAATCTTGCGTAGGAGGTATTGACTAGTTTGCTACCGATCTAGTTTACTTACTCAAGTCGCAATTGTTGCCGAAACTAAGGTTACTGATGGAACGTCTAGAGTCATCAAAACAGACCGAGCAAATTACACAAATGGATGCACAAAAAACTTCAGTTTCGGAGCAAGAGGTGACAGCGATCGCTCCGATAGAAGCTCCTAGGGAGACAGAGAAACCTCTATCACCATCTCGCCGTCGCCGCAACCTGCTACCTATCCTGATAGTAGGAGTGACGTTAGGTGCAGGGGCGATCGCTGGGGGAATTTACGGTTACCGCTGGTGGCAGTTTGCCAAATATCATCAGGTAACTGATAATGCCTATGTTTCCGCAGATATTTACCCTGTGAATTCCCGCATCGCTGGCGTAGTCACCGAAGTTGTCAGCAAGGATAACCAACTGGTAAAACCAGGGGAAGTGTTAGTGAAGCTCGACCCCCGCGAATACCAAGTATCTCTAGCGCAGGCAAAAGCCTCTCTAGAGCTAGCCAAGCAACAAGCAGAAGTAGCACGGCAAAATATCAATAATGTCGTGACAATTAATACTCCAGAAGCGGGTCGTCCAATTGTGGGAAATACGGCGGCTCAAGCAAAAATAGCCGCTAACAAGTCACAAAGTATTAATCAGCAAATAGAGTTAAATCGTCAACAGTACAAAGCCGCGCAAGCAGCGATCGCTCAAAAACAGGCGGATTTAAAAGAAGCAGAACTCCAGCTATCTTACACCAAGATTCCTGCCATCCTCGGCGGACAAGTTGGTAACAAAAACGTCCGAGTGGGACAGCAGGTGCAACCAGGTCAAACTCTGATGGAAGTCGTGCAGCCGAATCCTTGGATTACTGCTAACTTTAAGGAAACTCAGTTAGAAAAGATAAGTCCGGGGCAAAAGGCGGAAATCAAAATTGCTGCCTTTCCCAATCGTAAGTTTATTGGTAAGGTAGATAGTATATCACCAGCTTCTTTTAGCAGGTTTGCACCCCCGTCGCCAAATAGTCCTACGGTTAATTCTAATAATAATAATGTGCAAAGAATTCCCGTAAAAATAATGTTTGAGCCTGAGAGTATTCGCGGTTACGAATCGCGAATTGCTCCGGGAATAAGTGCGGATGTGACAGTGCAAACTAAATAAATCACAACTTAGTGCAGGCGATCGCGTAGCGTTACCAAACTTTACTCATATCCAAAACAAAACCAGGTAGAATGCGATCGCCACTAATACTAGGAGGATTTTATAGACATTCCTTTGGCATTCCTGGAGGATAAATATATACTTGGCTATGCTTGCGCTCAATCAACCAGCCTAACTGTATTCCAGGCTCACTCATATATTCCTCTATTTTCTCCTTCAAAGGTCTTTTGTTGTCAGTTATGCATGAAAGCATAATTTACCCCTGACGTTTATTTTTTATTTTCACTTTAGTAAAGAGAAGTCTCTCGCGGCGCCGCTAATAACTTGTCCTGTTGGACAAGAAGAAAGCAACGACGAACAGAAGTTCAAGGTCGAACAGAACTTGCGAGCTTTTTTGCTAAATCTGAGGTTGATTAACGCGAAATTTTTACTATAAATTTCTGGAACTCAAGTTGTACTTGCTGAATCTAATAACTTCCTTCATTTTGCTTTTTCAAGTTTAAGCTTGACAGGCAATTTAGACTCAATCGGCGTAATATTACTGATTTTTTTTATTTAAACGTCAATTAATATACAGTATTCCTGGACTAGAGAATGCTGTCATCATCTTATTGTCCTATATGGGGTGGACACCAATGAAATCTGAAGGCGATCGCCATAATGAACTCGAGCGTCGAGAACGCGAACTGCGACAACGACAAGTTGACATACGACTTCGGGAAATGGAAGCTGATATCCATGCTGACAATACACCTATTTATAAAACTGTTAAACATCAGCCGGAAAATTCTCAAAAACTTTCGACGAAAAAAGTTATTCTCGCTGCGAAGCTTGTCGCTATCGGTGTTGCTGCGCTGGTTGCTGTGAAGATAGCTTCAATTGTCGCAGGAATTATGATTGTCACTGCGTTGACGTGGATATCTTACAAACTATTTTTTGATTATAAAAAAAAGCCTTAAATTAGGGATGCAATCATCATGAATCGTCAAGTTGATACTGACAAATTCATTAACGATTTAGAGCGTGTTGCTCAAGTGCGCTCAGAGATTTCTGTGTGTTCAATAAAACACAGACGCAAAAAGACAAAATTACTCGCGCCTACTGTACTTTAGAATTGCAACCTAATGCTTCATTTGCTGAGGTGATTAATGAAGCTTACACAATTTGGGGTGAGAAATATAATTGATTCAATAGAATTTAGGAGTCAGGAGTCAGGAGTCAGGAGTCAGGAGCTAGAAGGCTTCTATATTCTGACATGACTAGACTTACCAAACCTTACTCATATTCAGAGTAAACCCAGGTAATACCGACTCGCCACTTATGCTATCAGGATTTTCCAGACATTCCTCTGGCATTCCCAGACGATAAATATAAACTTTCCGGTGTTTGTGGTCAATCAACCAGCCAAGCTGTATTCCAGGTTCCCTCATATATTCTTCCATTTTATCCTTCAGAGGTTGAAGATTATCCGAAGGCGATCGCAGTTCAATTACAAAATCTGGACTTAGGGGAGCAAATTTTTGCTGCTGTTCACTTGACAGAGTATTCCACCGTTCTAGTTTAATCCAGGAAGCATCAGGCGATCGCTCTGCACCAGTTGATAGTTTAAATCCAGTACTGGAGTCAAAAAAAATACCAGTGCCGTCCTGTTCAGCCCAAACTCCTAGCTGTACAGCAATATTAAAGTTACGATTTCCTGTTTCTGACCCAGTTGGGGGCATAATTGAGATTTCTCCAAGTTTATTCCGCTCGATGCGTAAGTCACGATTCACCTGACAAAACTCGAAAAATTGCTCGTCTGTGATTTGCATTGATGGCGGAAGTTGTAAAAGCAAAGGAGATGAAAGCATAATGCGTACCAGATTCACTTTTACATTTTATTTTCACGCAAACCCCCCATAAAAGTGAAAGGTAGGGCATATACCCTACCTTTGTAAGAGAAATTATTTCCGGGTTAACAAAAAAGGGGAAAAGGTAAATGTCAAAGAAATTAAACAAAAACTTTCCCCCTTCCCCTTCTACTTGTTGGGTTGAGGAGTCATCCGCAAATAAGGCTTGACTTCCTCGTAACCTTTGGGGAATTTCTGCTTCAGCACTTCTGGATCTTTCAGCGAGGGGACAATTACGACATCTTCGCCGTCTTTCCAGTCGGCTGGTGTTGCTACGCTATAGTTATCAGTCAGTTGCAGTGAATCAATCACCCGGAGAATTTCATCAAAGTTGCGTCCTGTGCTGGGAGGGTAGGTGAAGCTGAGACGCAGTTTCTTATCCGGATCGATAACGAAGACCGATCGCACTGTTACGGTATTAGCAGCGTTCGGGTGGATCATATCGTAAAGGTCAGAAACTTTACGATCTGGATCTGCCAAAATCGGATAGTTAAGGCTGGTGTTTTGAGTTTCTTCGATATCTCCTACCCATCCTTTGTGGGAGTCAACATCATCAACGCTGAGGGCGATCGCTTTCACGTTGCGCTTGTCAAATTCTGGTTTCAGTTTGGCAACTGTACCTAATTCGGTGGTGCAAACAGGTGTAAAGTCTGCGGGGTGCGAAAATAGCACTACCCAGTTATCACCTGCCCATTCGTAAAAATTTATGTCGCCGTGTGTAGAGGCTTGCGTAAAATTGGGTACTGTATCACCTAGACGGAGAGTCATGTAAGATTCCCTGTGGTTATAAAGGTATTAAATATTCTACTATGCGATCATGACACATAACCCCGGTTGCCCAATCGGGGTTTAGCGGTTTGCAACAAAATTTTAGGTTATGTTGTTTACTGTAAAGAAGTTAAATTTGATGTCAAAATTTGATTGTATGCTTGGATCATTTGACGAGCGATCGCTTCCCAACTGAAATTTTGCAATGCATATTCTTGGGCACATAATCCCCGACGCTGACATTCTTCTGGGTTTTGCAAAGCTTCTCGCAACAATTCTACAAGCGATTCCACATCTGTTGTACCTACCCACCCAGACTCACTATCGCGCACTTGATGCCAAATATGCACCTGGTCAGAAATTACCACAGGTACTTGCGCTACCATCGCCTCAGCTACAGCAATCCCGAAGTTTTCATAATACGATGGCAAGACGAATAAATCAGCGGCTTGCAGTAAAGCAGATTTTAATTCACCTGTGACAAAACCTGTAATTGTCGTGTGCGATCGCAGCGGTGAATTTTGTATCTGCACTCTTATCTTTTCTTCATAATCTGGATCTTGAGGATTCGTTCCCGCCAAGACAAAATAAAAATTGCCACCTTCGGCTAACAGCTTTTCCAAAGCCGGAATCAGTAAATTTAACCCTTTTTTCGGGTCAATTCGCGACATAAAAAGCACCAAAGGCACATTAGAGGGGATACCAAACTGAGTCC